>JAKACL010000225.1 GCA_021821425.1 Pseudomonadota bacterium | reverse complement strand
ATCACCCTGGCCATCGACGATTTCGGCACTGGTTACTCTTCGCTTGCCCATCTGAGGCAGTTGCCGGTGGATGAGATAAAAATCGACAAATCCTTTGTCATCGACATGGAAGAGAACGAAAACGATGCGGTGATCGTGCGGTCCATTATCGACCTCGCGCACAACCTGGGCCTCAAGGTGGTCGCGGAAGGAGTCGACACAAAGGATGCCTGGGACACCCTGACCGTCCTCGGTTGCGACCAATCCCAAGGCTATTTCATGAGCAGACCGCTACCCGAGGACGCCCTGATTCAATGGCTTGAAGTCACATCGCTGACTTCGCTGGCAACCCTGCTGCCCCCGGCCGGCAAGGCCAGCATCTGAGCTAGGGCCTGTTAACGCTAATTTCACGCCTGCGGCGGGGCCGATTCGGGCGCCTTTTCCAGCGCTTCCCATCGTTCCAGCAACGCCAGCAGCTCCATCTCGATTTCCTCCAGGCGCCGATTCATGGCAGTAACGTCATTGCCTGCCTGCTGGTATGTGTCCGGGTCAGCGAGCCTGGCTTGCACATCCGCCTGCTCCCGTTCCAGCGCCTGTATCTTCTGCGGGATGGCCTCCAGTTCGCGCTGATCCTTGTAGCTGAGCTTGCGCTTCTCTTTTCTTTGCGCCGGTACTACAGCCGCCTTGGCCGCTGGCGTGGCAACCCGCTGCTCGGCTGCAATGCGGGAAGAACGCTCGCGCTTCCAGTCCTCATAGCCGCCCGCCACGTTGGTCAGCCTGCCATCGCCCTCGAAAGCGATGGAGGCAGTGACGACATTGTCGAGGAAGGCGCGGTCGTGCGACACCAGGATCACCGTGCCCGCATAATCCTGCAGCAGCTGCTCCAGCAGTTCCAGCGTGTCGATGTCGAGGTCGTTGGTGGGTTCGTCCAGCACCAGCACATTGGCGGGGCGTGCGAACAGGCGCGCCAGCAGCAATCGGTTGCGTTCGCCGCCGGACAGTGCCGACACCTTGGCGCGCGCGCGTTCCGGCGGGAACAGGAACTGCTCCAGATAGCCGATGACATGGGTCTTCTGGCCGGCGATCTCCACATAATCCGAGCCTGGCGAAATGGTGTCGATCAGCGTGGCATTATCGTCCAGCACGTTGCGGAACTGGTCGAAATAGGCCACCAGCAGGTTGGTGCCGCGCTTGATACGCCCGCTGTCTGGCTGCAGCTCGCCCAGGATGAGCTTGATCAGCGTGGTCTTGCCGGCGCCGTTGGGGCCGAGCAGGCCGATCTTGTCGCCGCGCAGAATGGTGGCCGAGAAATCGCGGACCAAGGTGCGGCCGGGAATCGCATAACTGATGCTTTCCAGCTCGGCCACCACCTTGCCCGAGCGCTCGCCGGAATCGATCTGCAGGCCGACCTGGCCCAGCTGTTCGCGGCGCGCGGCGCGGCTGCGGCGCAGCTCCTCCAGCCTGCGTACGCGGCCTTCGTTGCGCGTGCGGCGCGCCTCGATGCCCTTGCGGATCCAGGCTTCCTCCTGTTTCCAGAACTTGTCGAACTTGCGATTCTGCGCCGCCTCGACTTCCAGCTGCTCGGCCTTCTTCACCTGGTAGGCGCTGAAGTTTCCGGCATATTCGCGCAACAGGCCACGGTCGAGTTCTACGATACGATTGGCCACCGCGTCGAGAAATCGACGGTCATGGGTGATGAAAAACAGCGCGCCGGAAAAATTCCTGAGCAGTTCCTCCAGCCACTCGATGGCGGCGAAATCGAGGTGGTTGGTGGGCTCGTCCAGCAGCAGCAGTTCCGGATCGCCCGCCAGCGCGCGCGCCAGCGCCACGCGCTTTTTCTGCCCGCCGGACAGGCTTTCCACCAGGGCATCGGCAGGCAAATCCAGGCGCGCCAGCACTTCCTCCACTTTCTGGTTCAGGCGCCAGGCGTCATGCGCCTCCAGTTCGTGGGTGAGCTCAGCCAGTTCGTCTTGCGCCGAGTCGTCCCCCTCGGCCATACGGTGCACCACCGCATGGTAGGCAGCCAGCAGCGCCTGCGCTTCGCCCACCCCTTCGGCCACCGCTTCGAATACGCTGTGACCCGGCGAAAATTGCGGCTCCTGCGGCACATGGGCCATACGCAAGCCGGGCTTTCTCCACACCTCGCCGGCATCGGGTTTGATTTCGCCGGCAAGGATTTTCATCAGGCTGGATTTGCCCGTGCCGTTGCGGCCGATCAGCCCGATGCGCTCGCCGCTGTCGATGACCAGCGAAGCGCCGTCGAGCAGCGGCCAGTGCCCGTAGGCGAGTTCAAGTTTGTCGAGGATGGCGAGCGGCATAAATGATTTACACAGAGGGAGCAGAGTAAACAGAGGAAAGCTAACCCAATAAGGTTTTCCTCTGCTGCCTCTGTTCCCTCTGTGTGAATAGGGTGTTGAAGACCCGCTATTTTACGAGACTCAGGCGCGGTTTCTGCTCTTCGGTCTGCGTCGGGATGAGTCGTTCGGCCGGGAAAATGGCGGAGAAGGTGCTGCCCTTGCCGGGCGTGCTCTGGATGTCGAGCCTGGCTTTGTGGCGGGTGAGGATATGTTTGACGATGGCGAGCCCCAGGCCGGTGCCGCCGGTTTCGCGCGAGCGCGAACGGTCGATGCGGTAAAAACGTTCGGTCAGCCGCGGGATGTGCTCGGAAGCGATGCCTTCGCCGGTATCGGTGACTGAAAACACCGGGTGGCCGTTGTGCTCGAACCAGCGCAAAGTGATTTCGCCGCCATCCGGCGTATAGCGCACCGCATTGGAAACCAGGTTGGAAAAAGCGCTTTGCAATTCCTGCAGACTGCCGGAGAGCCAATTCTGGGAATCGATTGCCAGACGGATGGTGTGACGCCCGCGGCTGAGCGATTCGGCTTCGCGCGCAAGCTCGCGCATCAATTCGGGTACATGCACCTGTTCCTCGGCCACCGTGCTGTTCGAGGATTCCAGGCGCGACAGCGTCAGCAGATCATCGAGCAGCCGCTGCATGCGCCGGGTATGGTTGAGCATGATGCCAAAATAATGCTTGAGGTCGGTTTCGGACGGCTTTTCCATGTCGTTCAGTGTTTCGACGAAGCCGCCCACCACGGTCAACGGCGTGCGCAATTCATGCGACACATTTGCCACGAAGTCGCGTCTCATGGCATCGACGCGCTCCAGCTCCGTGATATCACGCGACATCAACAGTTTCTGCTCCGCGCCGAAAGGCACCAGTTGCAGCAACAGCTTGATGTCGCGGTTGGCCGGGGAATTGATGTCCAGTTGCCGCGAATAGTCGCGCGCGTTGAGAAAATCGACAAAGTCGGATTGGCGCAGCAGGTAATGAATGAACTGGCCACGGTCGCGCTCACTGTCCAGGCCGAGCAATCGGCGCGAAGCCGGATTGCACCACTCGATCTGATCCTGCCCATTAAGGATGACGATGCCGTCGGGCACCGCCTCGGCGGCATGCTGGAACCGTCCAAGCGCGGTCACCAGTTCGGACTGGCTCTGGCTTTGGCGTTTTTGCAGTTTTTCGAGGCGATAGAAAATGTCGCCCCAGACGCCGATGTCGCTCGGCGCCGGCTTGTCCCCCCCCTGCTCGAGCCAGCGCGCCAGCCGTGCCTCCTGCCACAACTGGCGCACGAGATAAACCAGCAGGGCGGCAATGGCAAACTTGAATGCGAGCGTTTCGCCGCCTCCCGCCCACAGCACCAGGGCGATCAGTGCAATGACGGACAGCGTGATGAGGGGACGCCACCAGAAACCCATTTCGCTCGTGGTGAGTTGCGATGGGGGGATTATCTACTGCTGCGCGGAAAAACGATAGCCCGCCCCGCGCACCGTCTGCACCAAGCCGTCGTGACCACTCACTTCCAGCGCAAGCCTTAATCTGCGGATATGCACGTCCACGGTGCGCTCTTCGACGAAGACATCGTCGCCCCACACCTGGTCCAGCAGCTGCGAGCGGCTGTACACCCGCTCGGGATGGGTCATGAAGAAGTGCAACAGCCGGAATTCGGTCGGACCCAGATCCAGCGACCTGCCATTGCCAGTGACGCGGTGGCTCACCGGATCCAGCCTGAGGCCGCCGGTTTCCACCGGCTCCTCGGTCATCTGCGGCGCACGGCGGCGCAGCACGGCACGGATGCGCGACACCAGTTCGCGCGGAGAAAACGGCTTGGTGATGTAGTCGTCGGCGCCGGCATCGAGACCGGCCACCCGGTCTTGTTCCTCGCCGCGCGCGGTCAGCATGATGATGGGCACCGGCTGGTAGCGCTTGTCGGCGCGCAGCCGCCGGCAAAGATCGAT
>JAKACL010000224.1 GCA_021821425.1 Pseudomonadota bacterium | reverse complement strand
GGGGGGGGGGGAGGGGATCGACAGCCTGATCCGCCAGGCCGAGATCGCCATGTACCAGGCCAAGTCGCAGGGCCGCAGCCGTCTGCAGTTCTGGGAGCACGGCATGCAGGCGCCCTACTCCGAGCGCATGCAGATCGAGGCCGACCTGCGCCGCGCGCTGGCGCGCAACGAATTCGTGCTGTTCTACCAGCCGCAGGTCGACACCGCCACCGGCGAAGTGCGCGGATTTGAAGCCCTGCTGCGCTGGTGGCATCCGCAGCGCGGCCTGCTGACGCCGGCCGATTTCATTCCGGTGGCCGAGGAGTCCGGCGTCATCGTGCCGATCGGCGACTGGGTGCTGCGCCAGGCCGGGGCGCAGATGGCCGAATGGCGCAAGGCCGGGCTGCCGCCGGTGCGCCTGTCGGTCAACATTTCAGCGCGCCAGCTCGAGAGTCCCGACTTCGTCGACAGTGTCATGCGTGCGATCCAGGTCTATTCGCTTGACGGCCACCAGATGGAACTCGAAATCACCGAGAGCCTGCTGATGCGCGACTTCGAGGCCAATGCGATCAAGCTCGGACGGCTTTCCGCATCCGGCATCCGGCTCGCCATCGACGATTTCGGCACTGGCTACAGCTCGTTCAAATACCTGTCGCGCTTCCCGATCCACACGCTGAAGATCGACCAGTCCTTCGTGCAGGATCTCGAGCGCGAAGAGAACAAGTCCATCGTCAACGCGATGGTGGCGATGGGCCGGGGCATGAACCTCAATGTCGTCGCCGAAGGCGTCGAAACCGAATCCCAGCGCGCGAGCCTGCAGCAGATGCAGTGCCATGAGATCCAGGGCTATTTCTACAGCGTGCCGATGTCCGGTCACGAGGCGACCACGCTGCTGGGCGAGCACGCGCGCGGCTTTGCCGGTGGGGGGAGCCAGGCGGCGGGCTAGTATCGAGTCGCCGCGCTGCCTGAATGTTGCGCAGCTCAGTCGCCGCGCAATGCCGCCTTGAACTGCCGGCGCCGTCGGTGCAGCGTGGGCTCGGTGTAGCCGTTCGGCACGCGCCGGCCGTGAAAGATCATGTCCTGCGCGGCCTGGAAGGCGAGGCTGATGAAACTTGGCGCCATGTTGATGTAGTCGGGGTCGCCGGCGTTCTGCTGGTCCACCAGCCGTGCCATGCGCTGCAGCGCGTCCATCACCTGCGTTTCGCTGACCACGCCGTGGTGCAGCCAGTTGGCGACGTGCTGGCTCGCGATGCGCAGCGTCGCGCGGTCTTCCATCAGACCGACGTTGTTGAGGTCGGGCACCTTGGACGCGCCCATGCCCTGGTCGATCCAGCGCACCACGTAGCCGAGCAGGCCCTGGATGTTGTTGTCGAGTTCCTGCTGGATCTCATCGGCCGACCAGCCCGGTTTTTCCACCACCGGAATGGCGAGCAGGTCGTCGAGCGCAGCGCGCGTGCGCGACCGTAATGTCTGCTGGCGCGCGGACACGTCGACGCGGTGATAATGGATCGCATGCAGGGTGGCGGCGGTGGGCGACGGCACCCAGGCGCAACTCGCGCCGGCTTCGGGATGCGCCTGCTTCGCCGCCATCATGTCGACCATGCGGTCCGGCATGGTCCACATGCCCTTGCCGATCTGGGCGCGACCGGCGAGGCCGCAGGCGAGCCCCACGTCCACGTTCCAGTCCTCATAGGCGCGCAGCCAGGCGGCGGATTTCATCTCGCCCTTGCGCAGCACCGGGCCGGCTTCCATCGAGGTGTGGATTTCATCGCCGGTGCGGTCGAGAAAACCGGTGTTGATGAAGATCAGGCGTTCGCGCGCGGCGCGGATGCATTCCTTGAGGTTGAGCGTGGTGCGCCGTTCCTCGTCCATGATGCCGATTTTCAGCGTGTTCCTTGGCAGCTCCAGCACATTCTCGATACGTGCGAACAGGTCCACGGTGAAGGCGACTTCGTCCGGACCGTGCTGCTTGGGCTTGACGATGTAGACGCTGCCGGTGCGGCTGTTGCGCAGGGGGCTGCTGTTTTTTATATCGTGCAGTGCGCAGTAGCTGGTGATGAAGCCGTCGAGCAGGCCCTCGAACACCTCGTTGCCCGCCTCGTCCAGCACCGCGTCGGTCGTCATCAGGTGGCCGACGTTGCGCACCAGCATCAGGCTGCGGCCGGGGATTTCGAAGTGGCGGCCTTCGGGCGAAAGATAGCGGCGGTCCGGATTCAGATTGCGGGTCAGGGTCTTGCCGCCCTTCTCGAACGAACTCGCGAGCTCGCCCTTCATCAGGCCCAGCCAGTTGCGATAGACCTTGACCTTGTCCCCCGCGTCCACGGCGGCCACCGAGTCCTCACAGTCCATGATGGTGGTGAGCGCCGCCTCCAGATAGATGTCGCGGATGCCGGTGGGGTGCAGTTCGTGGATGGGGTGGTCGGTATTGAAATGGATCTCGATGTGCAGGCCATGGTGCAGCAGGAGCAGCGAGGCGATGCCGCCGGCCCTTTCCTGATAACCCCTGAATTGACCGGGATCGCGCAGGCCGGTGTGCGCGCCGCTCGACAGCGTCACCGTGAGGTGCCCGGATTTTACCGAATAGGCAATGGCGTCGAGGTAGCTGCCTTCAATGAGCGGCGCGGCCTCGTCGAGGAAGGCCTTGGCGGTGGCGATGACCCTGGCGCCGCGCACCGGGTTGAACGCGCCCTTCTTCTCGGCGCCGCCTTCGCTGGAAATAGCATCGGTGCCGTAGAGGGCGTCGAACAGGCTGCCCCAGCGCGCATTGGCGGCATTCAGCGCGTAGCGCGCGTTGTTCACCGGCACCACCAGTTGGGGGCCGGCGATGCGGGCGATTTCGTCGTCGACGTTATCGGTGGCAATGCTGAAATCATCGCCCTCGGGCAACAGGTAGCCGATGTCGACCAGGAACTGTTTGTAGGCGGCGGCGTCGTGCGCCTGCCCCTTGCGCGCCAGATGCCAGGCGTCGATGCGGGCCTGCAGCTCGTCGCGGCGCGCCAGCAACGTGCGGTTGCGCGGGGTCAGCTCGCGCACGATGTCGGCAAAACCCTGCCAGGCGCGGTCGGCTGAAATGCCGGTGCCCGGCGCGATCTCGTCGCGCACCAGGTCGTAGAGCGATTTGGCGATTTGCAGGCCGGCTACAGAGATTCGTGTGCTCATCTCTTTACCTCATGCATGCGTTCAGGTGACAAGATTGCTGGGCGTGCCGGCCACGAAGGCTTCAATGTTGTCGACCAGCTGGTCGGCCATGATCTGCATCGCATTGCGGCTGGACCAGGCGACATGGGGCGTCAGAATGAAGTTGGGCAAGTCGAGATCGAGCAGCGGATTGCCTTCGCGCGGCGGCTCGACGGCAAGCACATCGAAGCCGGCACCGGCGATCCGTCCGGACTTGAGTGCCTGAATCAGCGCTATCTCGTCCACCAGGTTGCCGCGCGCGGTGTTGATGAGGAGGGCGCTGGACTTCATCAGGCCGAACTCGCGGGTGCTGATCAGGTGCCGCGTTTCGGGGGTGAGCGGGATATGCAGCGAAATCACGTCGGCCTCTTTCAGCACTGTGTCGAATGCCGCATAGCCGTCGCGCACGGTCGAGGCGTTCTTGTGTTCGGCAACCAGCACTTTCATGCCGAAGGCCTCGGCGATCTTGCGTACGCCGTTGCCGAGCGTACCGTGGCCGACGAGCCCCAGCGTGCTGCCATAGAGGTCGTTGATCGGGCGGGTGAACAGGCAAAACTGGTCAGACTTCTGCCACAGCCCATCACGCACATCCTCGCGCCAGCCGATCAGGTTGCGGCGCAGCGCCAGCAACAGCATGAAAACGTGCTCAGGAAGGGTATGCACGGCGTAGCCGCGGATGTTGGACACGACGATACCCTTCGCCTTGCAGTAGGCGAGATCGACGTTGTCCGTGCCGGTGGCGCAAACGGCAATCATTTTCACGTTCGGCGCCTGCGCCAGGATGTCGCCAGGGAGCTTGACCTTGTTGCTGATGACGATGCTGGCATCCTTGATCCGCGCCAGGACTTCCTCGGGCCGGGTCTGGTCATGGTCGGTCCAGTCATGCGCGAATGCGGGCGCGCGCAAATCGGCGATCAGGCTCTTGCGATCGAGGAAGACGATGCGATGGCTCATTGGCGCTCCATGCCGGACTCGCGTTCGACGACTTTCATCACCGCCGCCGAGTCCAGCTCGGCATCGCCGGTGCCCATCAGCGCGTTGAGATGCTGCATCACCAGCGCCGCGCCCGGCAGCGCGAGACCGAGTTCCTTCGCAGTCTGCATCACGATGTTGATGTCCTTCTGGTGCAGCTTGGTCTTGAAGCCGGGCGTGTAGTCG
>JAKACL010000223.1 GCA_021821425.1 Pseudomonadota bacterium | reverse complement strand
TGGTGGCGGGCCTTGAAGTCGAGGTCGTTGGAAACCGCCTTGACCATGTCCTGACACTGGTCGAACACGCCGCGAATCACCAGGTTGTGGATATTGGCGTCCGTCAGCGCATACATCTGCGCCTGCTGGAAACGCGTCATGCCGTGCTCGGGCGACAGCATGAAGACGCGCACGCCGCGCTTGCCGCGCATCGCATATTCGGCGGCGGAGCCGGTGTCGCCGGAAGTGGCACCGAGGATGTTCAATTCACCCTGGGTCTTGTCGAGCACGTACTCGAACAGGTTGCCGAGCAGCTGCATCGCCATGTCCTTGAACGCCAGCGTCGGGCCGTTCGACAGCGCCAGCACGTGCAGGCCGGGTTCCAGCGTTTTCAGCGGAGTAATGTCCTCGGCGTTCTCACCCGTGGTGGTGTAGCGGTAGACGTCAGCGGTGTAGGTCTTGTCGATCAGGCGGCGCAGGTCGTCGTGCGGAATGTCGTCGATCAGGCGCGACAGCACCGCGAACGCAAGCTCGCGATAATTCATGCTGCGCATCGCGGCCAGTTCGGCGGCGGTAAAGCGCGGATAGGCCTCCGGCACATAGAGGCCGCCATCGCTGGCCAGTCCGCCGAGCAGGATTTCGGAAAAGCGGAGTTGCGGCGCCAGGCCGCGGGTGCTGAGGTAGTTCATGCGTGTCCTAAATGGCTATGCCAGAGCGGCTCCCGGCACCTCCAGACATTGCCAGGCAATGCCGAAGTAATTCATATTATGCGGTTTATGCGGTACACGTTGCTGGATTGCTTCGCGATACTCGCAATGGCCTGAAGCGTGATGCCTCTCATGTCGGTTTCGCCGTCTACGGGTTTACCGCCCTGCCAGTTCTTCGAGACGGATGCGCATCACCTGCCCCGCCACCGCATCGAGCGCCTCGATCCTCGCGATGGCCGCGTTGACGTTCTTTTCCACGGTGATGTGGGTCAACAGGATGATGTTCACCTGCTCTTCGCCCTCGGCCGGCTCCTTCTGCACCATCGCATCGATGGAGATGTGGCTGTCGGCCAGGATGCGGGTGATGTCGGCCAGCACGCCGGGACGGTCGTACGCGCGCAGGCGCAGGTAATACGCGGTGCGCACTTCATCCATCGGCAGAATCGGGGTGTCCGACAGCTGGTCGGGCTGGAAGGCCAGGTGCGGCACGCGATGGTGCGGGTCGGCAGTATGCAGCCTGGTGACGTCGACGAGGTCGGCGACCACCGCGGAGGCGGTCGGCTCGGCACCGGCGCCGGCGCCGTAGTAGAGCGTCGGGCCGACCGCGTCGCCCTTCACCAGCACGGCGTTCATTGCGCCGTCCACATTCGCGATCAGCCGGCGCTCGGGAATCAGCGTCGGATGCACGCGCAGCTCGATGCCGTTTTCGGCGCGGCGCGCGATGCCCAGCAATTTGATTCGATAACCCAGTTCCTCGGCATACTGCACATCCTCGCGCGTCAGCTTCGAGATGCCCTCGGTGTAGGCGCGGTCGAACTGCATCGGAATGCCGAAGGCGATCGCCGACAGGATGGTGAGCTTGTGCGCGGCGTCGATGCCCTCGATATCGAAGGTCGGATCGGCCTCGGCGTAGCCCAGGCGTTGCGCCTCCTTTAACACGTCCTCGAAGGCGGCGCCCTTGTCGCGCATCTCGGTCAGGATGAAGTTGCTGGTGCCGTTGATGATGCCGGCCAGCCACTCGATGCGGTTGGCGGTGAGGCCTTCGCGCAACGCCTTGATGATCGGAATGCCGCCCGCCACCGCCGCTTCGAACGCGACCATCACGCCCTTGGCCTGCGCTGCGGCGAAGATTTCATTGCCGTGCTTGGCAACCAGGTGCTTGTTGGCGGTGACCACATGCTTGCCGTTGGCGATCGCCTGCATCACCAGTTCGCGTGCCGGTTCCAGGCCGCCGATCAGTTCCACCACGATATCGATTTCGGGATCGTCGACGACGTCGAAAGGGTTGGTCGACAGCGGCAGATCGCCCGCCAGCAATTTGGCCTTGTCGAGATTGCGTACCGCTGCGCGCAGTACGCGGATTTCGCGCCCAGCGCGACGGGTGATTTCCGTGGCGTTGCGGCGCAGCACGGTCAGGGTGCCGCCACCGACAGTACCCAGGCCCAGCAGACCGACGTTAATGGGTTTCATGAATTGGTCTCGTTCAAATAAAATCAGCGATGCGCACGCTGGCGGTCGAGGAACCGGCCCATGCGCGCGATCGCCTCGGTCAATTCTTCTTCGTGCGGCAGAAACACCACCCGGATATGGTCGGGGTGATGCCAGTTGAAGCCGCTGCCCTGCACCACCAGCACACGCTCCTCTTCCAGCAGATTGAGGATGAACTTCTGGTCGTCGTGAATGTGGTAGAGCTTGGGGTCCAGTTTCGGAAACAGATACATCGCCGCCTTCGGCTTGACACAGCTCACGCCGGGAATCAGCGTCAGCAGTTCGTGCGCGAGATCGCGTTGCCGCGTCAGCCGACCGCTCGGCGCGACCAGGTCGTTGATGCTCTGGTAACCGCCCAGCGCCGTCTGGATGCCGTACTGCCCCGGCACGTTGGAACACAGACGCATCGAGGCCAGCATGTTGAGGCCTTCCAGGTAATCCCTGGCGTGGCGCTTGTCGCCCGAGACGATCAGCCAGCCGGCACGGTAGCCGCAGGCACGGTAGTTCTTCGACAGGCCATTGAAGGTGACGATCAGCACATCGTCGGCCAGCGAGGCAATCGAGGTGTGCTCCGCGCCGTCGTACAGCACCTTGTCGTAGATCTCGTCGGCATAGACGATCAACTGGTGCTGGCGCGCGATCTCGATGATCTCCCGCAGCAGCTCAGTGGGATACAGCGCCCCGGTTGGATTGTTGGGATTGATGACGACAATGGCGCGCGTGTTCGGCGTGATCTTGGCGCGGATATCGTCCAGGTCCGGCAGCCAGCCGGCGCCCTCGTCGCATAGGTAATGGCATGGCTTGCCGCCGCCCAGACTCACCGCTGCGGTCCACAGCGGATAATCCGGCGCTGGCACCAGGACCTCGTCGCCGTTGTTCAACAGCGCCTGCATCGACATCACGATCAGCTCGGACACGCCGTTGCCGATGAAGATGTCGTCGATCTGCACCCCGGCGATGCCCTTGCGCTGGGTCTCGTGCATGATCGCCTTGCGCGCCGCGAACAGGCCCTTGGAATCGCTGTAGCCCGATGCGTTCGGCAGGTTCAGGATTACGTCCTGAACGATTTCCTCCGGCGCCTCGAAGCCGAACGGCGCCGGATTGCCGATGTTCAGCTTGATGATGCGGTGGCCTTCCTCTTCCATCTGCCGCGCGCGCGCCATGACCGGCCCGCGAATGTCGTAGCAGACCCGGTCGAGCTTGGTCGATTTATGGATGGTGCGTAAGCGTGGCCTGTTGTCAGCCGTCACGGTGAGTTCCCGGTGCGTAAATCAAGGCAAAACAAAGCCTTGGAAAGCGGGCGATTTTACCGGAGGCGCCCCGCCCCGGCAAACGAAACCCGGCGCCGCGGCATGCACCGGAGGCCGCGGCGGGCCCGCCCGGCGGGAATCTGCTAAGGTTCCAAACAATGAAACTGCACCTCAACACCGACGCCGGCCAGCCGCTCTTCACCGGCTATGGCCCCGACCATGTTCTGATCAACGGCCAGCGCTTCGATTCCGGCTTGCTGCTGAGCCCGCGCGGCGTCGAGATCGCACCCTGGGCCGGCCTCGACTTTGCCGCGCTGACCGCGGCCCATTTCGAATGGGTGGCCGCCCGGGAGATGGACATCCTGCTGCTCGGCACCGGCGCCCGCCTGCGCTTTCCCCATCCTTCGCTGACGCGCGCACTGGTGGACGCGCAGATCGGGCTGGAAGTGATGGATGTCGGGGCGCTGTGCCGCACCTACAACATCCTGGCGTCGGAGGGGCGGAGTGTGGGGGCGGCGGTGTTGATCGAGCCTACGGCTGGGGACTGAGCCTGTCATTGCCAATTTTTGGTTCGGTGCGGAGCACGACCGAGTAGCAAGCGCTTTCGCAGGACTGTTGACCGTTGGCCGGGGGTAGCCCGGCAGCTAGTCACTTTCTTTTGTCTCGCCAAAAGAAAGTAACCCAAGAAAAAGCGACCCCACTCATCCCCGAAACCCCGGAAATCGAGCCTGCCGGACGGGCGGCAAAGAACTCGCCCCGCTTTTGTTTGTATTTCGAAGGTGAGCGGGGCTCAGACACCTTTGCCGCTGATCCGCCCGGCAGGCTCGATTTCCGGCGGGGCTGAGAGGGGCGGCAAGTCAAAACCAGGCCGGTGATGACGGGACGGTATGTGTACTTGGGTGAACCTCACAGCGAAGCGCTCGATCCGGTTCGGATGGCAGCTTATCGCTACTCTGGTTTTGACGTTCTCCCCCTTACAGACCCGCCGAAGATCAAGTGTGTCGGGTGGATCAGCGGCAAAGGTGTTTGAGCCCCGCCCACAAAAAACAAATTAAAAACATCAAAG
>JAKACL010000222.1 GCA_021821425.1 Pseudomonadota bacterium | reverse complement strand
ATCAGGCTGACCATCGTGCGCAAGGGGGATGCAAAACCCTTTGTTGTCACGCTCACGCGCGCCGTCATCAAGATTCGCAGCGTCAAGCACAAGCTGGTTGAACCGGGCTATGGCTATGTGCGCATTACCCAGTTCCAGGAACACACCGGTGATCTGCTGGTGGAAGCCCTGCAAGGGCTGTACAAGGAAAACAAGGCGCCGCTCAAGGGCCTGGTGCTGGATCTGCGCAACGATCCCGGCGGCCTGCTCAACGGCGCGGTCGCCGTGAGCGCCGCCTTCCTCAAGCCGGATTCGCTGGTGGTGTATACCGAGGGGCGGGCCGAGGATTCGAGGATGCGGCTGACGGCCAGCCGCGAAAATTACCTGCGCCCCATGCAGGCCGATTACCTGAAGAATCTGCCCGAGGGGGTGAAGAACGTGCCCATGGTGGTGCTGGTCAACGGCGGCTCGGCCTCGGCTTCCGAAATCGTCGCCGGTGCGCTGCAGGACCACAAGCGTGCGGTCATCATGGGAACCCAGACCTTCGGCAAGGGTTCGGTGCAGACCATCCTGCCGCTGGGCAACGACACCGCGATCAAGCTCACCACCGCGCGCTACTTCACCCCCGCGGGGCGGTCAATCCAGGCCAAGGGCATCGAACCCGACATCCGGATCGAGGATCCCGACAGTCCTGCGGACGAGGATGGCGTGCGCGAGGCCGACCTTGCCAAGCATCTGGAGAATACGCAGGGCGAAGGGGCCAGGCCTGCCGAGCCGGGCAAGGCGCCGGAGAAAGACGGCAAGCAGGAGAAGAACGGCAATAAACCCGAAGCCAAATCCCTGGAGCCGGGCGAGGTGGTCTCCAGGAACGACTACCAGTTCAACCAGGCGCTGAACCTGCTCAAGGGCATCACCATCCTCCAGGACAAGTGAGGTCCTGGCGGGGCGCGGACTCACTTGCGTTGTGGCGGCGCTGGGGCGATACTGGAACCGAGTTAAGCCTGCGTGCCTGCCCATGCTGCCTACCGACCTCGACAAGATCCGCGAAATCGTTTTCCACGAGCTGCCTGCCGGCCAGGCGGAGCGTGCGCGGGAATTGCTGGATGGCCTGGACAGCATTCAGGCCAGCCTGAAAATCGAATGCGGCAAGACGCTGGTCGTCCAGTATCGGGTCACGCACTACACCCTGCAGGGCCTGGAAAAAGCGCTTGAGGCACAGGGTTTTCATCTCGACAACAGCCTGCTGCAGAAGCTGCGCCGCGCACTGATCTATTTCTGCGAAAACGTACAGCGCGAGAACCTGGCCATCAACGCGCCGGACGCCAAGTCCCAGCAGGTATTTGCCCGCGTATATGAGCAGCATCTGCACGGCGATCGCGACGAGACGCCGGAAGAGTGGCGCGAATACAAGTAACAGTCCTGGCCGCTTGCGGCGATGAAAATCATGAATGACGACGAACTGTTGCGCTACAGCCGCCATGTCCTGTTGCCGCAGATCGGTATCGAGGGCCAGGAGAAACTTCATTCGGGATCGGTCCTGATCGTAGGCGCCGGCGGCCTTGGCTGTCCGGCTGCGCTCTATCTCGGGGCGGCGGGCGTTGGTAGGCTGGTGATTGCCGATGCCGACACGGTCGACCTTACCAACCTGCAACGCCAGATCGGACACCACACTGCGGCCGTTGGCACCAACAAGGCAGTTTCCTTGCGGGACAGCATTCGCGCAATCAATCCTGGGGTGAACGTCGAGCCCCTGCAGCAGCGGCTGCAGGGCGAACAGCTCGACAAGGCGGTTGCCGGGGTCGATGTCGTGCTCGACTGCTCGGACAATTTCGCCACCCGCCATGCGGTCAACCGCGCATGCGTGGCTTTGAGAAAGCCTTTGGTGAGCGGCGCGGCGCTGGGCTTCTCGGGACAGTTGGCGGTCTTCGATACGCGCCATGCCGATTCACCCTGCTACCACTGCCTGTTTCCGGAAACCGTGGAAGAGGGGCCGCGCTGCAGCGAGGCGGGCGTGCTCTCGCCATTGGTGGGCGTGATCGGGAGCATGCAGGCGGTGGAGGCGGTCAAACTACTGTCGGGTTGCGGCCGTCCTGCGCTGGGCAGGCTGAGCCTGTACGATGCGCTCACCGGCGAATGGCGCGAAGTTCGGGTACCGCGTGATGCAGATTGCGCGGTTTGCGCGCAACGCGCTTAAGCGGGGGTTTTCTTTTCCAGGGGCAGAACGAGCTCGCGCCACAGCAGGGGCCAATCGCCGACAGGATCGCGATCGAAGCCGCTCTTGGCGAACTGGTGCCAGCGTCCGACGACCTGGGCCATATACAGATTGGCAAGCAGTCTGGGGTCCTTGCCGGTGTGGCCGCTATCCATGAAGCGCAGGCACTGGCGCAACTGGGCTTCCAATCGGTCGTGCAACTGGTTGATGCGTTTTTGCAGGCGGGGGTCTTCGTTTACCAGGGCCTCGCCGATCAGTACCCGCGTCATGCCGCGGTTCTTCTGGGCGAATCCGAGCAGCATGGACAGGATGCCTTCGACCTGCTTTACCGGGTCGGTGGTGTCGGCGGTGAGTCGTGCGATGAGGCCGAACAGGGTATCTTCGATGAACCCGATGAGGCCTTCATACATCTGCGCCTTGCTGGCGAAATGGCGGTAAAGTGCGGCTTCCGAGACATCCAGCCGCCGGGCCAGGGCGGCGGTGGTGATTTTTTCCGGGCTGGGCTCCTCCAGCATGGCCGCCAGCGTCTGCAGGATGAGCAGACGCTTCTCGCCCGTCTTCTTGTTGTCTCCTCCCATTTTCCCCCTCTTATGTTTTGTTGAGGTTTATGGTGGGCCCGGTGGGACTCGAACCCACGACCAAAGGATTATGAGTCCTCTGCTCTAACCGACTGAGCTACAGGCCCGATTGTACTGAATTATGCCGCCAGCAAGCGGGGGCCGGTCACTCGCTGCTTTCCAGGAAGCTCTTCAGTTTTTCCGAACGGGTGGGGTGGCGCAGCTTTCTCAGGGCCTTGGCCTCGATCTGGCGGATGCGCTCGCGCGTCACGTCGAACTGCTTGCCCACTTCTTCCAGGGTGTGGTCGGTGTTCATCTCGATGCCGAAGCGCATGCGCAGCACCTTGGCCTCGCGCGTGGTCAGGCTGTCGAGCACGTCGCGGGTGGCATCGCGCAGATTGGCGTAGAGCGCGGAATCGTCCGGCGCCAGCGTGCTCTGGTCCTCGATGAAGTCGCCCAGGTGCGAATCCTCGTCGTCGCCGATCGGCGTTTCCATGGAAATCGGCTCCTTGGCGATCTTCATGATCTTGCGGATCTTGTCCTCGGGCATTTCCATCTTGATCGCCAGGGTGGCGGGATCGGGCTCCTGGCCGGTTTCCTGCAGGATCTGGCGGCTGATGCGGTTCATCTTGTTGATGGTCTCGATCATGTGCACCGGGATGCGGATGGTGCGCGCCTGGTCGGCGATCGAGCGCGTGATGGCCTGGCGGATCCACCAGGTGGCGTAGGTCGAGAACTTGTAGCCGCGGCGGTATTCGAACTTGTCCACCGCCTTCATCAGGCCGATGTTGCCTTCCTGGATGAGGTCGAGGAACTGCAGGCCGCGGTTGGTGTATTTCTTTGCAATGGAGATCACCAGGCGCAGGTTGGCCTCGATCATCTCGCGCTTGGCGCGGCGGGCCTTGGCTTCGCCGGTGGACATCTGCTTGTTGATGGCCTTGAGATTGGCGATGTCGAGGCCAATGCGCTCCTGCGTCGACTGTAGCTTCTCCTGGTGCTCCTTCAGTTCATACTGAAAACGAGCGAGTGCGGACGAGTAGGCCTTCTTGGCCGCCATTTCCTTGTCCACCCAGGCCGGGTTGGTTTCGTTGCCGGGGAAGGTCTTGATGAAGTGCTGGCGCGGCATGCCGGCGCGGGTCACGCACAGGTCCATGATCTTGCGTTCGTGGCTGCGGATTTCTTCCACCGTGTTGCGGATGGTGTCGCACAGCGCTTCGACCTGTTTGACCGAGAAACGGATGCCCATGAGCAGGTCGGTCACGGCGTTCTGGGCAGCCAGGTGCTGTTTGCTGCTCTCGCCGTATTTGGCGCGCTGGGTCTGCACCTTCTTGTACAGCTTGCGCAACTGGGCGAAGCGGTCCAGCGCCTCGGCCTTGAGCTGGGCGAGGTTGGCGGCGGCGGCGGCGGCACCCGCCTCCTCGTCCTCCTCCTCGTCGCCGGCGGCGGCCTCGGCCTCTTCTTCCATTTCGCCGCCGATGGCTTCCTCTTCACCGACAAAGCCGTCGACCAGTTCGTCGACGCGCATGTCGCCTTTTTCGATCTGCTCGGCGTAGGCGAGGATCTGTTCGATGGTCATCGGGCAGGCGGAAATCGCCTGCACCATGTGCTTCAGACCTTCCTCGATGCGCTTGGCGATTTCGATTTCGCCTTCGCGCGTGAGCAGTTCCACCGTACCCATCTCGCGCATGTACATGCGCACCGGGTCGGTGGTGCGGCCGAATTCCGAGTCGACCGTGGTCAGCGCCTGCTCCGCTTCCTCGACCACGTCCTC
>JAKACL010000221.1 GCA_021821425.1 Pseudomonadota bacterium | reverse complement strand
TCTCGAAGGGGCGCTACACGGGTGTCGGCGGCGTGCTGGTGCTCGACCTGGTGGCGCTGGCCGGCATCTACCTCGCCGGCATGTTCTTCACGCCCAACATCTCCATCGACCAGTTCTGGTGGTGGTGGGTGATCCACCTGTGGGTGGAGGCCACCTGGGAAGTGCTGGTGGGCTGCATCATGGCGTACATGTTGATCACCACGCTCGGCGTGCGCCGCAAGATCGTGGAAACCTGGCTGTACATCGAAGTCGCATTGATGTTCGGTTCCGGCATTCTCGGCCTTGGCCACCACTACTTCTGGATCGGCACCCCGCAATACTGGCTGACCATCGGCGGCTTCTTCTCCGCGCTGGAGCCCATCCCGCTGGTGGCGATGGTGGTGCACGCGGTGTTCGATTCCGGCGTGCACAAACTGAAGAACAGCAACCATCCTGCACTGGCGTGGACCATCGGCCAGGCCGCCGGCAACTTCTTCGGCGCCGGCGTGTGGGGCTTCATGCACACCCTGCCGCAGATCAACCTGTATACCCACGGCACCCAGTGGACCGCCTCGCACGGCCACCTTGCCTTCTTCGGCGCCTACTCCACCGCGGTGATCGCCTTCTTCTACCTGGCCGCCCAGAAGTCGCGCGGCAACGTGTGGATGAGCAGCAACATCATCGGCGGCTGGAAATGGAAATGGTCGATGGCCTTCCTGTGGATCGGCATGATCGGCATGACCATGGCCCTGCTGATCGCAGGCTACGAGCAGTCGCAGATCGAACGTGCGGTCGGCGGCTCGAGCTGGATGAGCTACTTCGAGGGGCAGTCGCATCCCTGGTTCATGCAGGCGATGACGTGGCGGCAGATCTCCGGCTACATCTTCAGCCTTGGCTATGTCCTGCTGGTATGGGACCTGCTCACCATCGGCAAACGCGAAACCCGTGCCGTGAGCCAGCTGCATACCGAACAGCCGCAGCCGGCCTGATGCGACCAGCCGTGCGCGCAGGCCCTGCCTGCCGCACGGAGTTTCCGGCGGATCACGCAGCCGCTTCCCGGGCTTGATCCGCATCAAGGAAACCGACGCTGGAATTGCGCACAATGCTTACTACCCAAGCAGGAGCAAACAAATGAACCTACAAAAAATTTTCGAGAAAAGCGAGAACGGCGCCGTCGCCGTTATCGTGATAATTTTTGCCATTGTGCACTTCGGGCTGCTTTATCTATTTTCCCTTACCTGAGGGGCCCCCGTTCAGCTTCGTAGGCGGCCAGGACTTGCAGCCTCAAGCGAATAACCTGGCTTGCCATTCCGCACAGACCCTTCCTTGATGCCCTCGGGCGCCTCTGTGACTGGCCGGGACTTGTTCCCGGCATTTTTTTGAAAAAATGCCATGGCACTGATCTCGATCGAAGAATCCAAACAAAACCCCTCGCCCAGGGGCTTCGCGCTCTTCGCCCTGGGTTTCCGGCCCTTCTTTCTTGCTGCGGGCATCTTCGCGGTGATCGCCATGGGTATGTGGCTGGCCGCGCTGCAAGACGCCCTGCAGACGCCGGCAGGATTTTCGTCCGCCGCCTGGCACGGACACGAAATGCTGTTCGGCTATGCCGCTGCGGTCATCGCCGGCTTTCTGCTGACGGCAACGCAGAACTGGACCAGTATCCCCATGACCAGGGGCGGTCCGCTCGCCGCCCTGTTCGCGCTCTGGCTGGCGGGGCGCCTGCTGCCCTGGCTGCCCGTGCCCTATCTCCTGACCGCCATCGTCGATCTGCTTTTCCTGCCTGCCGTGCTGGTGGCGGTGGTGCGCCCCGTACTGCGCGTGAAGCAGACGCGCAACTACGCCTTCTCCGCCATGCTGCTGGGGCTGACCCTGGCCAATGTCCTGTTCCATGCCGCCGCGCTGGGCCATGACCCGAGCTACGCCATGATCGGTCTGAACCTCGCGCTCTACCTGATCGTGCTGATGATGGTGGTCATGGGCGGCCGCGTCATTCCCTACTTCACCGAAAGGCGCCTCGACTGCGCAGCCCAAAAATGGACCACGGTGGAATGGCTGGCGCCGGCATCGACCGTGGCCGTGCTGGCAGCCTTGCTTGCCGCACGTTCGGGCGCCATCGGCCATGCCCTGCCTGCCCTGCTCGCCGCCGCGGCCGCCGTCGTGCATGCGGTCCGCCTCGCCGGCTGGCACGACCAGCGCCTGTGGGGCGTGCCGCTCTTGTGGGTGTTGCACCTGGGCTACGGCTGGATCGTCGTCGGCTTCGCGCTCGACGCGTTTGCCGCCGCCGGCCTGGTTTCGCCTTTCCTGGCCCTGCACGCCTACGCCACCGGCGGCATCGGCGTGCTGACCCTGGGCATGATGTCGCGCGTTTCGCTCGGCCACACCGGACGCATACTCGAAGCCCCGAAGATCATGGCCTGGGTATTTGCCGTCATCAACCTGTCTGCGGCAGTGCGCGTGTTCGGCCCGCTGCTGCTGCCGGCGCAGACGCCCATGTTGCACCAGCTGGGCGGCGGCCTGTGGATGGCGGCATTCGCCGCCTTCGCCGCGGTGTACGCGCCCATGCTCTGGCGCCCGCGGGTGGATGGCAAGCCCGGCTAGGCCGCCTGCGATTCCTGAACGCAATCGCCAGAGCGGCCTTGCGGCCGCCATGGCGCGAGTCGATAATCGAACCACAACAAGCAAAACAGCGCGGTGAAACAGTGTTCGACTCCATTTATTTCTTGCTGGCAATCAGCGCACTCCTGGCCGGCGTTGCCATCTACGCATATCGCGTCAGCCGCAAGCTCAGGCAAAGCCAGGCCGAGGCCCGCGTGCTGCGCGCGGCCAGCGAGCACAGCCCCACCTCCATCGTGGTCACCGGTCCCGACACGACCATCGAGTACGTCAACAGCTTTTTTACCAAGGTGTCAGGCTATTCCGCCGAGGAAGCCGTGGGCAAAACCCCGAGAATCCTCAGTTCCGGGCAAACGCCCCCTTCCACTTACCAGCAGATGTGGAAAACCCTGACCAAGGGCGATCCCTGGCTGGGCGAACTCATCAACCGCCGCAAGAATGGCGAGCTTTACCGGGAAGAGTCGCACATCGCACCGGTCCTGGACGAGCATGGCAACATCGCCAACTACGTCGCGGTAAAGCGCGACATCACCCTGGAACACGAGTACAAGGAAGCCCTGGTCAAGAACCAGCGCCTGTTCAACATGCTGACGGAAACCATGAAGGACGTGATCTGGATACTGGATCTCGAAACCAACAGGTTCACCTACGTCAGTCCCTCGGTGAAATCCATGCGCGGCCACGCCGCGGAAGAAGTGATGGCCGCCCCGGTGGAAGCGGCCATCGTGCCGGAACATCACGAGTACGTTTTCAACACCATCGCCCGGGAGCTGGCCGACTTCCGCGCCGGGAAAATCACCTCGGACGACCAGTTCTTCGATGAAATCATGCAGCCCTGCAAGGACGGCTCCAAAATCTGGACCGAGGTCAGCAGCTATTACTGGCACAACCCGGAAACCGGCCATGACGAACTGCACGGCGTCAGCCGCAACATCACCGAACGGCGCAAGGCGGAAGAGCGCATCCGCCACATGGCGCATTACGATCTGCTCACCGACCTGCCCAACCGCGCCCTTTTCTTCGAACTCGTCGCCAAGGCCCTGGCCCTGGCGAAACGCAACCAGGCCCATGCCGCCCTGCTGTTCCTCGACCTCGACAACTTCAAGCCGATCAACGACAACCACGGCCACGACATCGGCGACCTGGTGCTGCAGAAAACCGCGCGGCGCCTGATCGCCGCAGTGCGGGAATCGGATGCGGTCGGCCGCATCGGCGGCGACGAGTTCGTGATCCTGCTGAACAACCTGGCCAGCGCCGACGACGCCAGGCTGGTCGCCGAGAAGATCCGCCATCAGATCGGCCAGCCCCTGGCCGTGGCGGACAAGGAATTCACGGTGGCGTCGAGCATCGGCGTCGCGCTCTACCCGGAACACGGCGCGGACAAGACCGAACTGTCCAAGCACGCCGACATGGCCATGTACCAGGCCAAGCAGGCAGGCCGCAACAAGGTGGTGGTGTTCGGCGAAAACGGGTAGGCGAAAACCGTGGACGCTCAATTGCCTGAATGGCGGGTTTCCGCTGCCGGCTGGCGACCCGCAACAGCGGGCTTGCCTGCAGCCGAACTCTCGTGCGTCAATAGGCAAACGGGATAATAAAAACAGCGCGGAATCGGGGGCGCGCAGACATCGACGAGCCCATGAGCAGACAACGAAGAGGACCCAGCCTGTCAGGCACGGAAGCGTGGCTGGCTCTCGCGCTCGCCCTTGCCATTCTGGGCGGCTTCGTCTTCCTCAATCTTCACTTCGAACATCAACGCACCGCAGCCAACGAGGAAGAACGGTTGTCGGCACAGGCCCGGGTCATCGCCGAAAACATCGAACAGCAGCTAGCGAGCGCCAATCACGCACTCGTGAGCCTGCGCGGCGAGATCGGCCATCTGGAGCAATCTCTGGGCTTGCCGCATGTCAGGCAACACATCATGTCCTTGAGCAGCGCCATGCCCGGCATACGCACG
>JAKACL010000220.1 GCA_021821425.1 Pseudomonadota bacterium | reverse complement strand
CACGTCCATCGTCAAGCACGGATATCCGGCTGGACTGTCCGTCCCAATCGAAGCTGACCCTGACTTCCATTGCCCCAGCTGAAACGCTGTTGTCCACGATGTCGGCCAAAGCAGCTGCTGTTGTATAACCCAGGCCACGCAAGGCCTCGATCATGGAACTGGCCCGGGGAGGGGCATTCCTTGTTCTACTCATTGGCTTCATCGGTCCAGTCAACGAAGCCTTTCAGCTTTTCGGAACGGGTCGGGTGGCGCAGCTTGCGCAGGGCCTTGGCCTCGATCTGGCGAATGCGCTCGCGTGTCACGTCGAACTGCTTGCCGACTTCTTCCAGCGTGTGGTCGGTGTTCATTTCAATGCCGAAGCGCATGCGCAGCACCTTGGCTTCGCGCGAGGTCAGGCTGTCCAGCACTTCGCGCGTGGCGTCGCGCAGGTTGGCGTAGATCGCGGAATCGTCGGGCGAGAGCGTGCTGGAGTCCTCGATGAAGTCGCCCAGATGCGAATCCTCGTCGTCGCCGATCGGCGTCTCCATCGAGATCGGCTCCTTGGCGATTTTCATGATCTTGCGGATCTTGTCTTCCGGCATTTCCATTTTTTCCGCCAGCGTCGCCGGATCGGGCTCGACGCCGGTTTCCTGCAGAATCTGGCGGCTGATGCGGTTCATCTTGTTGATGGTTTCGATCATGTGCACCGGGATGCGGATGGTGCGCGCCTGGTCGGCGATCGAACGCGTGATCGCCTGGCGGATCCACCAGGTGGCGTAGGTCGAGAACTTGTAGCCGCGGCGGTATTCGAATTTTTCCACCGCCTTCATCAGGCCGATGTTGCCCTCCTGGATCAGGTCGAGAAACTGCAGGCCGCGGTTGGTGTATTTCTTGGCGATCGAGATCACCAGGCGCAGGTTGGCCTCGATCATCTCGCGCTTGGCGCGGCGTGCCTTGGCTTCGCCGGTGGACATCTGCTTGTTGACGTCCTTCAGGTTCTTGATCGGCAGACCGACACGGCCCTGCATCGCGATCAGCGCTTCCTGGTGGGCCTTGACCTCGTACTGCACTTTGGCGAGCGTCGAGCAATAGGCTTTCTTGGCGGCGATTTCCTTGTCCAGCCAGACCAGATTGGTTTCGTTTCCGGGAAAGGCCTTGATGAAATGCGCACGCGGCATGCCCGAGCGGGTGACGCAGAATTCCATGATCTTGCGCTCATGCGAGCGCACTTCTTCCACCGCCGTGCGGATCTGGTCGCACAGACGGTCAACCTGGCGCACCGAAAAGCGGAAGGCCATCAGCAGTTCGGTGACTTCGGACTGGGCCTTCATGTGCTGGGGCGTGCCCAGACCGTATTTGGCGTGGGCGGTCTGTGCCTTTTTGTAGGCCTTGCGAATGTAATCGAACTGCGCCAGTGCCTCGGCCTTCAACTGCGCGAGATTGGCGGCGGCCACGGCAGCGCTGGCGTCTTCGTCATCCTCGTCGGCTTCGGTGTCCTCGGTTTCGGCCTCGGTTTCTTCCTCGGCGGCTGGGGCTTCGGCCTCGACTTCGACGAAACCGTCGATCAGTTCGTCGATACGCAACTCATCCTTTTCGACCTGCGCCGCCATGTCCAGAATCTGCTGGATGGTGAGCGGACACGACGAAATCGCCTGCACCATGTGACGCAGGCCTTCTTCGATGCGCTTGGCAATTTCGATCTCGCCCTCTCGGGTCAGCAGGTCGACGGAGCCCATTTCGCGCATGTACATGCGCACCGGGTCGGTGGTGCGGCCAAATTCGGAATCGACCGTGGTCAGCGCCTGCTCGGCCTCGGCCACCACGTCCTCGTCGGCAACGGCCGGCGTGGCATCCTGCATCAGCAGGGTTTCGGCATCCGGCGCCTCGTCGTAGACCTGGATGCCCATATCGTTGATCATGCTGATCACGCCTTCGATCTGGTCGGCGTCCAGCACTTCGTCGGGCAGGTGGTCGTTGATTTCGGCGTAGGTCAGAAAGCCGCGTTCCTTGCCCAGGATGATCAGATTCTTCAGCTGGGTGCGGCGCGCCTCGGCCTCGACCGGCGTGAGCTCTTTAAGCGGGAGCAGGGTTTCGCTTTTTTTGGCGCCGCTCCCCGGTTTTCTTCCACGTACAGCCACAGGTTATTCTCCGCTCAGGTCCTGCCCCGCATGAACCGCACGCGGCAGAAAAAATCGTTCAAAAACCGGCAATTATACCGTAAAGGCCGGCTTTGTCTCGACGTTTCTGGCAAGCTAGGACCGTGCCAGTTCGGTCAGTTCACGCCGTTCGCTTTCGCTCAGGCTGCCGAGGGGACGGGTGGACAGTTCCTGCCAACGGCGACGCTGCCAGTCGTCGCGCAGTTGCTTCACTGCGCCATCGAATTCCGCGTTCCAGTCCCAGCTGTCATCTTTGTCGAGCAAATCGACCATCAGTTCATCCACCAGCGGTTCCAGTGTGCTGCCGCGCGCCGATTCCGCAATGGCAGGCAGGCTGATCTGCCCGACATCGCGCAGCCAGGCCATCAGTTCGCCCATGCGGGCGCTCAGCGGATCGTTGGCATCCAGCCAGCAGGTATCGACTTCGCCTACGCGTTGCGGATTCATCAGCAATGTGCGGGCCAGACTGCGCACGCGCGAGGGGGCCGGGCGGCGCTGCGGACGGGGCGGGGCCCGACGGACGGCGCCGGGCTTGACGCCCACCAGGCCGAGTTCATCGGTCTGCAGGTGGGCCAGATCGGCGACCTGCCGACGAATTAGGCTGCCCAGCAGCGGCGCGGCAATCTTGTCCAGCAACGGCTTGGCATCCTTGATCAACGCGGCGCGGCCTTCCTGGCTGTCCAGTTTGCGATCACGCGCCAGTTCGCGCACCAGGAAGGCCGAGAGCGGCACGGTGTCCGTTTCGAGCAACTGCAGAAAAGCCGCCTGCCCGTGGGTGCGGATATAGCTGTCGGGGTCTTCGCCCTCGGGCAGGAACAGGAAACTGACTTCCTTGCCGTCCTGCAGGGCTTCCAGAGAGTTTTCCAGCGCGCGCCAGGCGGCCTTGCGGCCCGCATTGTCACCATCGAAAGCATAGACCAGGCGATCGGTGTGGCGCAGCAGGGTGCGTACATGAATCGGCGTGGTAGCGGTCCCGAGCGCCGCCACCGCGTATTCGATCCCATGCTGCGCCAACGCGACCACGTCCATGTAGCCCTCGACCACGATGGCACGTCCGGCCGTCTTGATCGCGGCGCGTGCCTCGAACAGGCCATAGAGCTCCGAGCCTTTGTGGAACAGCGGAGTTTCTGGCGAGTTGAGGTACTTCGGTTCGCCCTGGTCGAGCACGCGCCCGCCAAAGCCGACGATCTGCCCTTTGATATTGCGGATCGGGAACATGATGCGGTCGCGGAAGCGGTCGTAGCGTCGACCTTCGTTGTCGACAACGAGTCCCGACGCGGTCAGCGCGTCGGCCGTGTAATCGGGAAAGATCTGCTTCAACGGCGAGCCGTCCGGCGCGTAGCCGATGCCATAGCGCGCTGCGATGACGCCAGTCAGGCCGCGCTGCTTCAGGTACTCGATGGCACGCGGCGTCTGCTTCAGCTGATTTTTATAAAGCTGCGCTGCCTGCTCAAGCGCGTCCCACAGCGCGGGCGGCGGCCTCGGGCGATCGGGCTCGCCGGATTCGGGCACCGGCAGGCCGACGTCCTGGGCCAGCGCACCGACCGCGTCGGGAAAGCTCATGTGCTCGTATTCCATCAGAAATCCGAGTGCGGTGCCGTGCGCGCCGCAGCCGAAGCAGTGATAGAACTGCTTGGTCGGGCTGACCGTGAAGGAGGGGGTTTTTTCGCTGTGGAAGGGACAGCAGGCCTGGTAGTTCTGGCCAGCTTTTTTCAGCGGCACGCGCCGGTCGATGACGTCGACGATGTCGACGCGGGCGAGCAGGGTGTCGATGAAGTCACGCGGGATCATGATTGCAGCATGATAAACCCGGGCGCGCGCGGGCCGGTCAGCGGACTCGAATCAGCCGGCGAGGCGGGCTTTGATCAGCGCGGAAACCTGCCCCATGTCGGCACGGCCGGCGAGGCGGGGCTTCAGCAGGCCCATCACCTTGCCCATATCGCGGGCAGAGGCGGCGCCGGATTCGGCAATGGCCGCAGCGACCGCCGCCTCGACCTCGGCGCCGGAAAGCTGTTCGGGCAGATAGGCCTGCAGCACCACGAGTTCGGCCTGTTCCGCCGCCACCAGATCGTCGCGGCCGGCCGCCTGGAACTGGCTGATCGAATCCTTGCGCTGCTTGATGAGTTTTTCGACGATGCTGCCGATGATGGGATCACCCAACGCCGCATCGTCCAGCTCGATCCGTTCGTCGACTTCTTTCTGCTTGATCGCAGCCAGCAGCAGGCGAATCGTGCCGAGGCGCGCGGTGTCTTTGGCGCGCATCGCCGCCTTCATGTCGTCCGTGATGCGGAGCTTAAGCGACATGCCGGGCAGGCGAGGGTACGGAGATTCTGCCGAACGGCAGAATCAATACATCTTGGGGGGGAGTTGCTGGCCGCGCAGGCGCTTGCTCTGGCGCTTGACCGCGGCGGCGAGCTTGCGCTTGCGCTCGGCGGTGGGCTTCTCGTAGAACTCGCGGGCGCGCAG
>JAKACL010000219.1 GCA_021821425.1 Pseudomonadota bacterium | reverse complement strand
CGTTTTCGGTGGGCGATCTGGACATGGCGCGGCTGCTGCTGAAGCTCGGCGCGGCGCCCGGCCAGTTGCCCGTGGGGAGTCTGTAATGAAACGAACGATCCTTCTGTTCATCCTGGCGGCCGCGGTTGCCGCCCCGGCATGGGCCGCGAACGACAGCCGCGAAAAGCAGATGCTGCGCCGCATGCAGCAGCAGGTGCAGCAGATCGAGCAGGCGCGCGCGCAGGCCGAGCAGGAAAAAGCAGCTGCCCTGGCCGACAAGGAAACCGCAGAGCGCGAGCTGGAAAAGTTTGGCGCCACGAAGCGCCGGCTTGCAGCAGAGCGAGCGGCGCGCAGCCGGATGGAAGCCAGACTGGAAGCCATGCAAACAGAGATCGATGCGTTGAAAACGCGTCTGGCCGACACCGAAAAGCAGCTGGCCGACAGTGTGGCCCTGCAGCAGGCCACTGCGCAGAAGCTTGCACAGACGGAATCCGCCAAAAAGCAAACGGAAGGCGATCTGTCGGGTACGGTGCGCGATCTGCAGTCCTGCCAGACGCACAACGCCAGCCTCTACACGCTGGGCCGCGAGATGATGCAGAAATATCGCGACAAATCCTGCCAGGATGCGCTGGCGCAAGCCGAGCCCTTCACCGGCTTGAAAAAAGTCGAAGTGGAAAACCTGCTGGAAACCTGGCGCGACCAGCTCGACCGGGAAAAGCTCGATCGGGATAAGCTCGGCACGGCCGGCAAGCCCTGAGCGCAGCGTCCGGGAGGCCGGAAAGCCGAAAAAAGCAAGCGTTGAACAAATCGATTCCCGTCATCGCGAGGCGGTGACTGGACGAGTCGACGCGTCCCTGGAAAATGGTCGGGGCGAGAGGATTCGAACCTCCGACTCCTGCGTCCCGAACGCAGTACTCTACCAGGCTGAGCTACGCCCCGAGGCAGATGGCGGGTCAGCGTGCGCTGAGCCCATTTGAAGAACTAACGGGAAACAACCGAAACAGCGCAGTCAAAAACTTCGGTCAACCGCGAAAGCCGCCAATTGTAGCAAAGCTGATTTGGAATTTGAATCCTGCAAGCAAGAAATTGCTGCATTGGCGGTCTGAATTTCGCGTTGCGCGACGTCGCGGGTGTAGTTCAGCGCGCGCGTATCCTTGATCGCCGCGAGCACGCTCTGGAATTCGGTGAGGCCGCCGTGTTCGATCGCCTGGCGGATGCTGGCGGCCTGTTCCGGCGTGCCATGCTTCATCGCATACAGCAGGGGCAGGGTGGGCTTGCCTTCGGCGAGGTCGTCGCCGATGTTCTTGCCGGTCTTGAGGAAGTCGCCGGAGTAGTCGAGCACGTCGTCGATGAGCTGGAACGCTGTGCCGAGGTGCATGCCGTAGCGCGCCAGCGCATCCTTTTCTTCTTCGGTGCCGCCGCCGATGACGGCGCCGAGCCGGCCCGCGGCTTCGAACAGCTTGGCGGTCTTGTAGCGGATGACGCGCAGGTAGTTTTCTTCGTCGATGTCGGGGTCGTGGCAGTTGAGCAGCTGCAGCACTTCGCCTTCGGCGATGGTGTTGGTGGCATCGGACAGGATGCGCATGACCTCCATGTTGTCGACCGCGACCATCATCTGGAAGGCGCGCGAATAGAGGAAGTCGCCGACCAGCACGCTGGCGGCATTGCCGAACAGCGCGTTGGCGGTTTTACGGCCGCGCCGCAATTCGGATTCGTCGACGACGTCGTCGTGCAGCAGGGTTGCGGTGTGGATGAATTCGACCACCGCCGCGAGTTCGTGGTGGGCGCGTCCCGGATAATTGAAGCAGCCGGCCGACAGCAGCACCAGGGCCGGGCGCAGCCGCTTGCCGCCGCTGTTGATAATGTATTCGGAGACCTGGCGGATCAGGACAACGTCGGAATAGAGGCTTTGGCGGATGACATGATCGACGGCTTGCATGTCATCGGCCAGGTAGGATTGCAGACGCTCCAGGGACACGATGGGGGCTCGATTCGAGCGTGTTGTTGATTAATCGGTAATGGTAGCAGCCCCACCGGGGTTTTTACGATCCCCTTTTTGGATGCGGCCTGCCAAATGGTTTGACTTAATGGGGCAGGGCCGCTAAAATCTCGCGCTTTCCTGGGTTCGTATGGTTGGAGACCCCCCATGTACGCAGTCATCAAAACCGGCGGCAAGCAATATCGCGTGAGCGCCGGCGACAAACTTAAAATTGAAAAACTCGAAGCCGAGATCGGCAGCGAGATCACCTTTGATCAGGTGCTGATGGTGGGCGATGGCGCCGACATCAAGATGGGCGCGCCCATGCTGCGCGGCGCCACGGTGACGGCCACGGTGCTGAACCAGGCACGCGGCGACAAGATCAAGATTTTCAAGATGCGCCGCCGCAAGCACTATCGCAAGAGTCAAGGGCATCGCCAGTACTTCACCGAAGTGCAAATCGGCGGCATCACCGCATAAGGAGCACATACCATGGCACACAAGAAAGCAGGCGGCAGTTCGCGTAACGGTCGCGATTCGGAGTCGAAACGTCTGGGCGTCAAGCGCTACGGCGGCGAGCTGGTTCTGGCAGGCAATATCATCGTGCGTCAGCGCGGCACCCAGTTCCACCCCGGCGACAACGTCGGCATCGGCAAGGACCACACCCTGTTCGCCAAGGCGCACGGCACGGTCAAGTTCGAGATCAAGGGCGCTGCCCGCCGCCGCGTGGTTCGCATCGAGCCGGTAGCGGTCTGATTGATTTGAGCTGAGTCCGACTCGCTCGCCAGAAAGCCCTGTCCGCCGGATGGGGCTTTTTTGTTTGTGCGGTATTTAAACAGGTCCACCCCATATGAAATTCATTGACGAAGCCAAAATCGAGGTCATCGCCGGCAAGGGCGGAGACGGCAGCGCTTCGTTCCGCCGCGAGAAAAACATTCCCCATGGCGGACCCGATGGCGGCGATGGCGGCCGCGGGGGCAGCGTGATCGCGGTGGCCGACCGCAACATCAATACCCTGGTCGAGTTTCGCTTTGCCCGCGTTTTCAAGGCGCAAAAGGGCGAAAACGGCCGCGGCGCGCAGTGCTACGGCAAGGGGGGCGAAGACCTCATCGTTCGCGTGCCGGTGGGAACGGTCTTCACCGACACCACCAGCGGCGACATCGTGGCCGACCTGACCGCGCACGGCCAGACCGTGTGCCTCGCCAGGGGCGGCAAGGGCGGCCTGGGCAACCTGCATTTCAAGTCGAGCACCAATCGCGCGCCGCGCCAGCACACGCTGGGCGAACCGGGCGAGGAATGGGAACTGGCACTGGAGTTGAAAGTGCTGGCCGACGTCGGTCTCCTGGGCATGCCCAACGCGGGCAAGTCGACGTTCATCCGCGCGGTGTCCGCGGCGCGCCCCAAGGTGGCGGATTATCCGTTCACCACGCTGGCGCCAAACCTGGGCGTCGTCCGGGTCGACAGCGAGCGCAGCTTCGTGATTGCCGACATTCCCGGCTTGATCGAGGGCGCGGCCGAAGGCGCGGGTCTGGGCCACCAGTTTCTCCGGCATCTGCAACGCACGCGGCTGCTGCTGCATCTGGTCGACATTTCGCCGCGATGGGAAGACAGCGGCGATCCGGTGCACGATGCGCGCGCCATCGTCGAGGAGTTGCGCAAGTACGATCAGCAGCTGTACGACAAGCCGCGCTGGCTGGTGCTGAACAAGCTCGACATGGTGGATGCGGCCGAACGCGAAGCCGTGGTGGCGAAATTCGTGGCGGACTACGAATGGACCGGGCCGGTGTTCGCGATTTCGGCGCTCGATGGCACCGGCTGCACAGCGCTGACCTACGCGATCATGGATTATCTGGGCACGCAATCGGCCGTGATTCTGGAAGGCGATGCGCCTGCGGCAGGCTGGCCTTCCGGCCCCACTGCCGGCGCTTAAGCCGCCTCGGATTCGGTGGGTGGCGCGTTGCCGCCGACGCGCTTCCAGTCGTTTTCCACCAGGGCCACCTGGTATTTGGCCCAGCGCGCGAATTCACTCAGGCTGCAATGGCCCTTCTTGCGGCGGCAGGTGCCGGCCACCCCCTTGAAATACGCTTCCAGTTCGCCGTTCTCGGCATCCGTGGTGACTTCCGCCAGCTGACGCACGCCCCAGGTACGGCCGTAGGCACCGTTGCTGTAGAAAAATCCGGTCTTGAGTTCGTCCTGCGTCATGTCGTGATACGTCGGTAAATGTCAGTGACTTTCACCGGCAATTGTCGCACGTCATCCAGGATGATGTAACGCGCTGCGCCGTACATGTGCGGCAGGTAGTCGCGCGCGTCGCGGTCGAGCGTGACGCAGAAGGGATGGATGCCGGTGCGGCTGGCTTCCTGCAACGCCATGCGCGTGTCCTCGACGCCGTACTGGCCGCGGTAGACGTCGAAATAGTCGTCCGGGCGGCCGTCCGACAGCGTCACCAGCACGCGGGTCTTGGCCTCCACCTGGTTCAGCAGTTTGGTCATGTGGCGCAGCGCAAAGCCCATGCGAGTGTATTCCTGGGGGCGGATGCCGGAGATGCGCGCCTTCACCTCGTTGTCGTAGCCTTCGTCGAAGGTCTTGATGCGGAACAGCTCGCAGCGCTTGCGGGTGGTGCCGGAAAAGCCGTAGATCGCGTAACGGTCGCCCAGCAGTTCCAGCGCCTCGCACAGCAGGATCAGCGCC
>JAKACL010000008.1 GCA_021821425.1 Pseudomonadota bacterium | reverse complement strand
AGGACGCCACGCTCTCCACCGGCGGCACCCTGACCATCAGCGATGTGGATTCGGGTGAGGCAAGTTTTGTGGGACAGCCTTCGACTGCCGGCGCCTACGGCACTTTCACCCTCAACGCCGCAGGCGCATGGACCTATACCCTCAACAACAGTGATCCGGCGGTGCAGGCCCTCGGCGCAGGACAGACGCTGACCGAGACCTTCACCGTGGCTTCGGTCGACGGCACTTCCTCGTCCGTCACCGTGACCGTCAACGGCACCAACGATGCGGCCGTGATCTCTTCCGGCACCGGGTCGGCGACGGAGGACGCCACGCTCTCCACCGGCGGCACCCTGACCATCAGCGATGTGGACAGCGGCCAGGCCAGCTTCACTGCCCAGCCCTCCACCGCCGGCGCCTACGGCACCTTCAGTCTCGACGCTTCCGGCAACTGGACCTATACCCTCAACAACGCCAACGCCGCCGTCCAGGCCCTCGGCGCAGGACAGACGCTGACCGAGACCTTCACGGTTTCCAGCGTCGACGGGACGGCTTCGTCCGTGACGGTCACGATCAACGGCACCAACGATGCGCCGGTGGCCAACGCCGACACCCTGGCCACCACCGAGGACACGCCGGTGACCTACGCCGCAGCCGATCTTTTGGGCAACGACACCGATACCGACGGCAACCCGCTGGCCATCGCCACGGTCACCAGTGGCACTGGCGGCTCCGCCGTGCTCAACGCCGACGGCTCCGTCACATTTGCTCCCAACGCCAACTTTAACGGCGCCGCAGATTTCTCATATACGGTGACCGACGGCGCGCTAACTTCGAACACCGCAACCGTGACGGTCAACATCGCTCCGGTGAACGATGCGCCCTCATTCGGCATCGCAAGCAAAACCGCGAGCGTCTCGGAAGAGGGACTTCCCAATGGGGTTGCGGATACGACCGGATCGCCGAGCGACACGACCAATTCGCTTGTATCGAGTGGAACGTTTGCGATCACCGACGTCGACAGCCCGAGTGTTTTCGTCACGCTCACAGCCCCCACGATATCGTTGACCTCGAACGGCGTTCCGGTCACCTGGAGCGGCAGCGGCACCTCGACGCTTACGGCCAGCGCCGGCGGCGCCCCAGTCATGACGATCAGCATTACCAATGCCGGCGCGTACACCGTGATACTCCACGGCGCAATCGACCATGCAACGGCCGGTGCAGAAGACATCCAGTCGCTCGGCATCATCGTCACTGCAAGCGACGGCAGCGCCTCTTCGACCGGTGTGCTGACCGTGAGCATCGAAGACGACGCGCCGGTTGCCGTCAACGACTTCGCCACCCTGACGATCGGAGATAGCACTTCCGGAAACGTGCTGGCAAACGATCTGGGGGCCGAACTGCCCGGCACGATACAGAGCGTGGTGTACCAAGGCACCACCTACACGGCTACCAGCGGCGTCATCACGATCGACACCGGCAAGGGCATCCTGCTGATAAACGAAGACGGTTCATACACCTACGAGTCGACCCTCTACACCACGGCCGGCGGCAGCAACGGTCTTGCTGACTGGAATGATGTCAGTATTACCGCATTCAATGGTGCGCGTAACGTGGCCAGCCAGAACGAATTCTTCATCGACTCCGTTACTTTCGCTCCGCTTGCGACAAACATTCTTACGATCAGTGGAACCGGTGTGCTGACTGTCGTCGATGCGGCCTTGCCGGACGGGACGGACGGCCTGGGCATTGCCGGCGGTGCGGGCAGCGCCAACTACCTGAACGGCCACCCGACCAATCCGGAAGCGATCATGGTGAATCTCGGCAATGAGGTGAATTCGCTCAATGCCAATTTCTACGCCGGCACCAACTCAGGCGTTCCGTTCTACTGGGCAACATACGATACCAGCGGCAATCTGATGGAGACCGGCAGCGGTTCGATTAACAAACCCGGTTTCACGTTGAATGTCGAAAACAGCTCGGGCGATCCTTTCCAGTATGTCGTGTTCTATGGCGTCGACACCAGCGCCAGCAGCAAGATCCTGCTGGTGGGCCTCGACAGCATCCAGTTCAGCGACACCGGACCGGACGAATTCACCTACACCATGGTCGACGCGGACGGCGACACGAATTCGGCACGCCTGGCGATCTCGCAGACTGAACCCAGCAACACCGCCCCCGTGGCGGCAAACGACAGCTACACCACCGCCGAAGACACGGCCGTGACGCTCAACGTGCTCGGCAACGACAGCGATCCCGACGGTGACTCCCTCCTGCTCTGGGGCTACACCCAGGCGACCAACGGCACGGTGTCGACCGATCTGAGCGGCAACCTGGTGTATACGCCGAATGCGAACTGGAGCGGAACCGATACCTTTACCTACACCATCCGCGACAGCAACGGCGGCATCGACACCGCCACCGTAAGCGTGAACGTGACGCCGGTGGCCGATGCGCCGACGCTGGCGCCTGTAGCGAGCCAGTTCGTTCTTACCCCCGGTAGCACCGTCATCTCCACCGGCGGCACGGATACCGTGGTCACCGCGTCTGCGCAGAATACCGGTGATGGCATAAGCCAAGCTAACCTGGAAGTCGAGCTCGGCCTGCCGTCAGGGTATCTTGACAACCGCTTCAACCCAACAGGGGTCAATGTCACTCACAACGGCAACGTCAATGTCTTCGACGGCAAAATGACGGATGCACACTATTCCATGACGGCCGGCACGACGGCAACCTGGAACTATGCCTTCAGCAATGGCGAGAACCTGCAAAGCGAGGTCGCAGGCGGCTACAACGATCTGGTTGTGCTGATCGTCACCGACCCGCTCGGCAACCGCCAGGCCATCGTGGTTGACTCCTCTGAAACCAAGTTTCCGAACTTCACTTCGAACGGTTCCTACAGTTACACCGCCGCCCAAAGCGGTGCCTACACGTTCAACTGGCTGGTGCTGAACGGCCTTGACGGACTGAAGGATTCCTCGCTTGCGCTGAACAGCCTGGCGTTCACCGTGGCTGGGGACACGACGCGTTACGGTGCGCCCGTGGTGCTGTCACCGATCGCCGCGTTGCTGGCCGACAGCGACGGATCGGAAACGCTGACCGCCCGAATTTCGGGTCTGCCGGCCGGCGCCCGCTTCACCAGCGGCACCGACAATGGCGATGGCAGCTGGACATTCACCGCCGCGCAGCTTTCCAGCATCACCCTGCTGCCTCCTGAAAACTATACCGGCACGCTCAACCTCACGATAACGGCGATCGCAACCGAGTCGGCCAACGGATCCACCGCGAGTACCAGCGAGGCGCTAACCATCACGATCGCAGAAACGACCAGTACGTATACGACCAGTACCCAGTCTGGACAGACCTTGAACGGCACCAATGGTAACGACCTGATTCGTGGCTATGCCGGCAACGATACGCTTAATGGCAATGACGGTAACGACATGCTCTACGGCGGCGCCGGCAACGATACGCTCAATGCCGGCAACGGCAACGACATGCTCTACGGCGGTGTCGGCACCGACACGCTCAACGGCGGTTCGGGCAACGATACCCTGCTCGGCGGCGCCGGCAACGACACGCTGGCCGGCGGCCTCGGTGCCGACGTCTTCAAGTGGGAACTCAGCGATCGCGGCACAGCAGGCAGTCCGGCGATCGACACCGTCACCGATTTCGACAGCACGGTGAACAGCGACAAGCTCGATCTGCGCGACCTGCTGCTGGGCGAAAGCCATGCCGGAACGGATCCGGGCAACCTCGCCGATTACCTGCACTTCGAGGTGTCGGGCAGCAACACCGTCATCCAGATCAGCAGTACCGGCGGCTTCTCGGGCGGCTACAGTGCGGGTGCGACCGATCAGCGCATCGTGCTGAACAACACCGACCTTACCGGTGGCGGGACGCTCAGTGCCGATCAGCAGATCATTCAGGACCTGCTGAGCAAGGGCAAGTTGATCACCGACTGATGAGCCTGCCTGCTGTATGCTGATGCCAGACGCTGATAAAAGGGGTAAAGCGTGCCTTATGTAAAACGAGACGAACAGGGTCGGATCTCCACGCTGAGCCTGGTACCCGCTAGCGGGATGGAAGAGATCCCCGTCACCTCGCCGGAGCTGCTCGATTTCATGCGCAATGCGGGCATGGAGCAGAGCACGCTGCAGCAGTCCGACATGCGTCTGGTGCGGGTGCTGGAGGATTTGATCGATCTGCTGATCGACCGCGATGTGATCCGCTTTACCGACCTGCCGCTGCCGGCGCAGGAAAAGCTGATGGAGCGCCGCTCGATGCGTCAGTCGCTGGGCGCGCTCGACCTGCTCGGCGGCGCCAACGAAACCATCTGAACCGGCGAACCCGGTTCAGCCGAGCACGATGCCCGGCCCCGTCATGCCCTTGAAGCCCAGCTCTTTCAGGCATGCAGCCTCCTCCTGATTGAGCACACCCTCGGCGATGGTCATCATGCCCATGGTGTGGGCAATTGTGCACAACCCGCGCAGGAAGGTCTGGTTGCCCGGGCTGTGGTCGATGTCGCGAATGATCGCACTGTCGATTTTCAGGTAGTCGAGCCCCACGTCGTGCAGCTCGCCGATGTGGCATATATGGCTGCCAGCATGCTCGAGGCCGATGGTGCAGCCCAGGGGCTTGAGCGTATCGCAGAACATGCGGAACTCCCGGGCATGACGATAGGCGACGAATTCAGGGATGTCGATCCAGAGTTTCCTCGCCAGCGTGCGGTTGCCCCTAAGTGCCCGGTAATAGCGCGCGCCCAGCACCGGATCGCAAACGGACTGCGGGGACACGTTGATGCAAAGCGGACCCTCGTTGGCTTCCAGCCAGTCGAGCGCGCGGTCGAACACGGCCTGGTCGATGCGTTCCGTTAACCCCAGCCGGCTGGCCCAGGGCATGAAGGATTGCGCCGACATCCACTCTGACCGCTGTACGTTCTGCATGCGTGCCGGCGCTTCGTAATGAATCAGCGCCCCCTGCGCATCCAGCACCGGGTACGTCACGAACTGAATCCGCTTCTGGTTGATCGCCGTTTCGATCAGCACCTTCCAGGCGGCGGCCATGCTGGCAACCGGTTTCCACTCCACGTCCGAATCGCCCGTCTCGACCGCGCTGCCGCCTTCCATCTCGGCACGGGCCAGGGCCATGTCGGCGCGCGACAGCACCTGCGATATCGCGTCGCCATGGCGGTAGACGGCGGCGCCCAGCAGCACGGTGCGCTCCGCAGCCACGCTCGGGTCGCTGATCGACAGCTGCACCCGTGCGCTGATCCGCTTTGCCAGTTCCGAAACCGACTCCACATTGGAGGCCAGCACCGAAAAATCGGAACCGTTCAGGCGCCCGATCAGGCAGGATTCGTCCGCGCAGCAGTCCTCCAGCGCACCCGCCACCCGCATCAGCAGCGCATCGGTGGCCTCCCGCCCCAGCGTCTTGTTCAGCCCGATGAGATCGGGCAGGCGCAGAATGAACAGTGCGCCGGCTGGCGCTGCGCTTTCGTCCTCCAGCGCATGCTGCGTCTTCTTCAGGAAATGCTCGCGGTTGAGCACGCCGGTCAGCACGTCATGCTGGGCCCCGCGACGCAGCTGCTCAAGCCGCGCCGACTCCTCGTCGAGCATGCTGCGCACCTGCGACGACAGGGTGTTCATCGCACGCACCACACTGCGAAATTCCCGCGTGCGCGGCTCATCGATCGTGATGAAACGACGTGCGCCGATCGCCTCGGCCTGCCTGACCACTTCGCCCAGCGGGCGGGTGATGACCCGCAGCACCAGTGTGCCGATCAGGCCGCACAGCAGGGCGCTGACCAAAAACCAGCCGAGCAGCCTGAGATTGCCGTGCCACAGCGCCTCATGGGCAAACCGCTCGTGGCTCACCACCGTCAGCGTGCCGTACTGCCGCCAGCCGTCCTGTACCTGGGCCACGCCGGGCTCGGTATTCAAGGGAATCATGCGGACAAACCAGGCCGGCACCCCGTCGGCCCCGGCCTCGCTGACTTTTTCCAGCATCGGCGTGCCGGTCGGGGATACCAGGCTGATCCGCTTGTAGTGACCGATGTCGAACTGGGCGGACAGCAGCAGCTCGATCAGGACCGGGTCCTTGTCGATCTGCGACATCGACAGCGCCAGCGAATTGGCATTGTCGACGTTCTTCAGCCGCAGCTGGTCTTCCAGATAGGTTTTGGCCGACCACGCGCTGACCAGAAAACTGATTCCGAATGCGAGGGTCATGATGGCCGCGATGGCAATCCAGAGTTGCTTGTTGAGTGTCATGACGTTTCCCTGGGCACAAGATGGTTCATTCGATTCCTTCTTCACGCATCCGGACAAGCAGCGACTGCCATTTCGACAGCCGCTGCGACCCGCTGGCGGCACGCGGTACCGCCCCCCCGACCCACAGCCCTTCGGTATTGAAACCAAAAATCGTGGTCAGGTCAGTACGGCGCGATGCAGGTCGAATGTCCGAAATCAGGTTGTCCAGGACCAGCGGCTCGGCGTCTGGTGCCGGATAATAGCTCAGGACCATATGCGCCTGGACCAAGGCGCTTCGCGGTCCTCCAATGCGTGCCTTGACGTAGGTGAGCCGCATCTTGCCAGACGGCACGCCCAGCAGCTTCAGGGTCACATACTTGGCAATCGCAAAATCCTCGCAGTCGCCTTCCCCGCGCCCGAGCGTTTCCAGCGGCGTCGCCCAGTAATCCGACTTGCCCCAGATCTCGCTGTCCTCGCCGAAACGCGTTCTGCGGTTGAAAAAATCATTCACCCGCTGCAGCTTGAGGGCATCGGTCTGCTGCGCCGACTGGGTCAGCAACTCGCGCCAGGCCGTCACTGCGGTCGTTCCAGAATCGCCATAACGCTGGCCAGCCAGGGTCCGCATGCGGTCCAGGTCGGACTGGGCAAACACCAATCCCACGCCGAAAGCCACGAAAAAAAACCATTTCCAAAAGGCAGGTTTTCCGACGAAGGGTCGATAATTCAGCATCTATCCGTCAGGCAGCGTGAATGTCAGCGCACAGGAGGGCGGCTGAATCCATCGAGCAGCCGCACCACAAAAAATACAGGACGCAGGTCGCCATGCAACTCAACACCGGGAAAAACCGGCATGTCCGGCACAGCCAGGGTGATGGGGTGCGCTCGTTGGGCATGGAAGGGCAAGGCCGTTATGCGGGTGCCATCGCTGGTATGATTTTTGCGCATAACATCCGGCATCACCTTATTATTCAAAGTTAACGGATATGTTCCCCGAGGCTGAAGGAATGACCAGAAGAAAAACAGCGCTCTGCCTGATTGCATCGATCATGGGTCTCTTTTCGGTATCCGCGTTCGCCCAGCGACAGGTCACGCTTCAGGAGGTGGTTAAAAAGGCCATTGTAAGCAACCCGGAAGTGCAGGCCCGCTGGCATGCCTTTCTCGCTGCCGGCCACGAGCAGGACGTTGCGCGCGGAGGGTATTTTCCGCGCCTGGACCTTACCTCGGGCGTGGGTCGCGAAAGCCTGAAGCAGCCCAATCTGCCGACCACCCAATATACCCGTCGTGGCGCGGCACTGACGCTGAACCAGATGCTCTACGACGGCTTTGCCACCCGCGACGAAGTCACGCGGCTGGCACATGCCAGGCTGGTGCGCTACTACGAGATGCTCGACGCGTCGGAGACGACCGCGCTTGAAGCCGTGCGCGCCTACACCGATGTGCTGCGCTACCGCGAACTGTCGCGGCTGGCGCAGGAAAACTTTGCCCAGCACGACCAGGTGTTTGGCCAGATCCAGGAACGCGTGCAGGCCGGCGTCGGCCGGCGCGTCGACCTCGAACAGGCCGGCGGCCGACTGGCGCTGGCGCAGTCCAACATGCTCACCGAGGCCAGCAACCTGCACGACGTCAGCGCGCGTTATCTGCGCATCGTGGGCGAACTGCCGCCCGGCGAGATGATTGCCCCCGCCCTGCTCGACCAGGGCATCCCCCCAGATGTCGAAGCCGCCCTCAAGCTCGCCTATCAGGGCAGCCCCGCGTTCAATGCCGCCATCGAAAATGTGCGGGCAGCGCAGGCCGAAGCACGCGGCCGCCGGTCGAATTTCCATCCGCGCCTCGATCTGCGCGCCAGCAAGGATGTTTCCTACAACCAGGAAGGCATCGCCGGCCGGCGCGACGACCAGGTGATCGAACTGGTGCTCAACTACAATCTGTTCAAGGGCGGCTCCGATCGCGCCCAGGCGCGCCAGTATGCCGAACGGCTGGCGCAGACCAAGGAACTGCGCGACAAGGTTTGCCGCGACACGCGCCAGACGCTGTCGATCGCCTACAACGATATCCAGAATCTGAATCGCCAGCTGGGCTACCTCGATCAGCATCAGCTGGCCATCGAAAAGGCGCGCGAAGCCTATCGCAAGCAATTCGACATTGGCCAGCGCACCCTGCTCGACCTGCTCGACACCGAGAACGAATACTTCCAGGCGCGCCGCGCCTACGTGAACGCCACCCACGATCACGCCATCGCCCATGCGCGCACGCTGGCCGGCATGGGCACGCTGCTATCCGCGCTCGACGTCGGGCGTGACGGAATGCCCGCGCCGCAGGAACTGGGGCAGAACAAACCGGGCGTCGACACGGACGGCCAGTGTCCCGCCATCGCGCCGGTGAGCGTGGCGGCGGCGCAATTCCAGCCGACGCCCCGCACACCCGCAGTCAGCGCGCAACAACCGGTCGCCCCGGCCGCCATTGCACCGGTTGTTGCAACGGCTTCGTCCGTGCCGATCCAATCGGTTCAGCAGACGCTGGACAGTTGGGCTTTGGCCTGGTCGGCCAAGGATTTTCCGCGCTACCGCAGCTATTACGCGCAAGGCTTCGCCCCCGAAAACGGTCGCACGCTTGAACAATGGGCCAGCGATCGCGCCGTGAATCTGGCGCGCCCGGGCGACATCACGGTTGGCATCGACAGCCTCAAGGTCGAGACCGTGGCAGCCGACCGCGCGGTGACCGAGTTCCGCCAGACCTACACCTCGCCCGACTACCGCGACGTTTCGATCAAACGACTCGACTGGGTGCGGGAAGGCGATCGCTGGACAATCCTGCGCGAGCGGATGATCGGCACCTCGCATCAGATCGGGGTACCGGACCCGATGAAGCCCAAAAAGAAGCGCTGACGTAAAGCGGCCAACGACTGCCAGTGCGACTGACGCAGGCGGAAAAATAGGCACCCGGCCCGACTGGCCGGCGCGTCGGCGCACGGCAGCCTGTTAAAATGGCCCCCTGCTTCGTATCTGTCCCTCCTTCCCGATGGAATCCACCCCGACCGCACCGGCACGCACCGGCGATCCCGCCCTGCTGCGCGACGTCAAGAAGCGCCGCACCTTTGCCATCATCTCGCACCCCGACGCGGGCAAGACCACGCTGACCGAAAAGCTGTTGCTGTTCGGCGGCGCCATCCAGATGGCCGGCACGGTGAAGGCGCGCAAAAGCGGAAAATACGCGACCTCCGACTGGATGGAAGTCGAGCGCGAGCGCGGCATTTCGGTGGCGAGCTCGGTGATGCAGTTTTCTCACGGCGACTGCGTGTTCAATCTGCTCGACACCCCAGGTCATAAGGACTTCTCCGAAGACACCTACCGCGTGCTGACCGCGGTGGACGCTGCCATCATGGTGGTCGATGCCGCCAAGGGCGTGGAAGAGCAGACCATCAAACTACTGGAAGTGTGCCGCCTGCGCGACACGCCCATCATCACCTTCATCAACAAGATGGACCGCGAGGTGCGCGAGCCGCTGGAGTTGCTGGACGAGATCGAATCGATCCTGAAAATCCAGTGCGCGCCGGTGACCTGGCCAATCGGCATGGGCAAGCGCTTCCACGGCGTATACCACCTGATCAAGGACGAGATCCTGCGCTTCAAGGCCGGCGAGGAAAACGCCGACCAGCAGTTCGAATCGCTGCAGGGCCTGGCCGATGAGGCCCTTCGTGAACGCTTCCCGCTGGAAGCCGACACCCTGCTGTCGGAAATCGAACTGGTGCGCGGCGCCGGTGTCGGTTTCGAACTGGATGCCTTTTTGAAAGGCAAGCAGTCGCCGGTGTTTTTTGGCTCCGGCATCAACAACTTCGGCGTGCGCGAAGTGCTGCGCGCACTGGCCGACTGGGCGCCTCCGCCGCAGCCGCGCGAGGCGATCGAGCGCGTCGTCGATCCGACCGAGCTCAAGTTCACCGGCTTCGTATTCAAGATCCAGGCCAACATGGATCCGCAGCACCGCGACCGCATCGCCTTCTTCCGCGTGTGTTCGGGCCGCTACACGCCCAACATGAAAGTGCGCCACCGCCGCACCGGCAAGGACATGAAGATCGCCAACGCCGTGGTCTTCATGGCCAACGAGCGCACCCGCATGGAAGACGCGGTAGCGGGCGACATCATCGGCATCCACAACCACGGCCAGTTGCATATCGGCGACACCCTCACCGAAGGCGAGGCGCTGCAATACAAGGGCATTCCCTACTTCGCCCCCGAACTCTTCAGCCGCCCGCGCCTGCGCGATCCCCTGCGCGCCAAGCAGCTGAACAAGGGCCTACTGGAGCTGGGCGAGGAAGGTGCGGTGCAGGTGTTCGAACCCTTCTCCGACAACACGCTGCTGATCGGTGCTGTGGGGCAGCTGCAGTTCGAAGTCGTCGCCCATCGCCTGAAGACCGAATATGGCGTCGACGCCACGTTCGAGAATGCCGGCATCTACACCGCGCGCTGGGTCACCTGCCCCGACGGCCAGCATCTGGCCGAGTTCACCAAGGCCAATACCCTCAAGCTGGCAAAGGATGTCGACGGCAATCTGGTGTATCTCGCCGACACCCGCGTGAACCTGCAACTGGCGCAGGAGCGCTGGCCCAAGGTCGCGTTCCACGACACGCGCGAGCATGGGCAGGTAATGAGCTAAAGAGCGATGGGTTAGCGGCTAGAAAAAATCATTCAAGCCGACCTTTTATTCTCACCCGAACGTCAGCCCCATCGACTCCCGCACATCGCGCATCGTATCCCGCGCCAGTTCCTGCGCCTTCTCGCAGCCGTCGGCGAGGATGTTGCGCACCTGGTCGGGGTTGTCTTCGTAGTAGGCCGCGCGCTCGCGGATCGGGGCGAGTTCATTGAGCACGGCATCGATCACCGGCTGCTTGCAATCGAGGCAGCCGATGCCGGCGCTGGTGCAGCCGGCGGTGACCCACTGACGCACACCGTCGTCGGAATACACCAGGTGGAACTGCCACACCGGGCAGTTGGCGGGGTTACCGGGGTCGGTGCGGCGCACGCGCGCGGGGTCGGTGGGCATGGTGCGGATTTTCTTGGTGACCGACTCGGGGTCTTCCCTTAATGCAATCGTGTTGTTGTAGGACTTGGACATTTTCTGGCCGTCGAGGCCGGGCATCTTCGAGGCTTCGGTGAGCAGCGCCTCGGGCTCGATCAGGATCATCTTGCCCGAGCCCTCGAGATAGCCGAACAAGCGCTCGCGATCGCTCATCGACAGGTTTTGCGCGTCGTTGAGCAAAGCCTTGGCGGATTCCAGCGCTTCGTCGTCGCCCTTTTCCTGGTAGGCGGTGCGGCATTCCTCGTACAGCCGCGCCTTTTTCGAGCCGAGCTTCTTGACGGCGGCGCGCGCCTTGTCCTCGAACCCCGGTTCGCGGCCATAGAGGTGGTTGAAGCGGCGGCAGATTTCGCGGGTGAATTCGATGTGCGGCACCTGGTCTTCGCCCACCGGAACCAGGTTGGCGCGGTAGATCAGGATGTCGGCGGACTGCAGCAGCGGGTAGCCGAGGAAGCCGTAGGTCGAGAGGTCCTTTTCCGAGAGTTTCTCCTGCTGGTCCTTGTAGGTCGGCACGCGTTCCAGCCAGCCGAGCGGCGTCATCATCGACAGCAGCAGGTGCAGTTCGGCGTGCTCGATGACGCGCGACTGCACGAACAGCGTGGCCTGCGCCGGGTCGACGCCGGCGGCGAGCCAGTCGACGGTCATATCGCGCACGTTGTCCTCGATCATCTGCGGCGTGTCGTAGTGCGTCGTCAGCGCGTGCCAGTCGGCGACGAAGAACAGGCACTGGTACTCGCTCTGCAGGCGCAGCCAGTTTTTCAGCACGCCGTGGTAGTGGCCAAGATGCAGGCGCCCGGTGGGGCGCATGCCGGAGAGAACGCGATCGGAGTACATGGTAGGGGCTAGGATTTAGGGGCCAGGGATTAGGGGGTCAGGGCGTTGTTCACTTCAGCACAACATTGATCAGGCTTGCGAGCTGCATGGGTTCGAGGCCTGTAACCAGCGCAATCAGACCGATGAATATGCTGATGAGCGGCCACAGCACATAGCCGAGGATGCCGGTGAACAGCAGGCCGAGCAGGATGAACAGGCCGTAGGGCTCGATGCGCGAATACTGGATCGCCTGCCGCACCGGCAGCAGGCTCACCGCGATGCGGCCGCCGTCGAGCGGCGGCAGCGGAATCAGGTTCAGGGCCATCAGGATGACGTTGATGAACACCCCGGCCGCCCCCATCAGCATCAAGGGCGCGCTGGCAAAGCCGCTGCCGAGCGCATGGCCGACCTGGATCATCAGCGCCCAGAACACCGCCATGACGAAGTTCACGCCGGGCCCGGCAGCGGCCACCCACAGCATGTCCTGCTTGGGGCGGCGCAGGTTGCCGAAATTGACCGGCACCGGCTTGGCCCAGCCGAACAGCAGCGCGCCGCCGCCCAGCAGTTTGCTGGCCACCAGAATCAGCAGCGGCACCAGGATCGTGCCGACCGGGTCGATGTGCTTGATCGGATTGGCGGTGATGCGGCCCGCCGCGGCCGCGGTCATGTCGCCGAAATAGCGCGCGACATAGCCGTGCGCGGCTTCATGCAGGGTGATGGCAAAAATCACCGGCAGCGCGAATACCGCAATTTTCTGGATCAGCGAGAGCTCCATGTCAGGACTCGAAGTCCGCCGTGTCGCCCTTGCCGAAACGCACCACGACGGGCGTATCGGTGGTGAGGTCGACCACGGTGGTGGGCGTCAGCCCGCAGGCGCCGCCGTCGATGACCAGATCGACCAGGTGTTCCAGGCGCTCGCGGATTTCCCACGGCTCGGTCAGCGGCACGTCCTCGCCGTACAGCAGCAGCGTGGAGGACAGAATGGGCTCGCCGAGTTCGGCCAGCAATGCCTGCACAATGGGATGATCGGGCACCCGCAAGCCGATGGTGTCGTGCTTCTTGTGCAGCAGCCGCTTCGGCACTTCGCGCGTGCCGCGCAGGATGAAGGTGTAGGCGCCCGGAGTGTGCGCCTTCAGAAAGCGGAACTGGCTGTTGTCCACCTGGGCATAGCGCCCGAGCTCGGACAGGTCGCTGCAGATGAGCGTGAGATCGTGCCCGGTGTCGAGGCCGCGAACCGACAGCAGGCGCATCGCCGCTTCCTTGTCGCCGACGTGGCAGCCGAGTGCATAGCATGAGTCGGTGGGGTAGACGATGACGCCGCCGCGCTTGAGGATGTCGACCGCCTGCTGGATCAGCCGCGGTTGCGGATTGTCTGCGTGAATATTGAAGAATTGCGCCATACGGTCTCAGGCCAGCGTAGGGGAAAAATGGTCGGCCAATTCGGGCCAGCCCTGCCACACCGGCTGGCAGTAATGCGGCAGCGCGGGCAGGCGGCCGAGGTCGATGCCCTCGCCCGGCGCATGGAAATCGGCCCCGCGCGAGGCCTTGAGACCGAAGGCGCGCGCGAGATCGGCAAACTTGCCGTATTCGGACGGGTGATGGCTGCCGGTGATGACCTCGATGCCCTCGCCGCCCAGCGCACGAAAGGCGTCCAGCAGCAAATGCAGTTCGCGCGCGCTGAACGCATAGCGCCCGGGGTGCGCAATCACCGCCATGCCGCCGCTGGCGCGGATCCAGCCGACGGCGTTTTCCAGCGCGGTCCATTCGTGCTCGACATAGCCGGGGTTGCCGCGCGTGAGGAAACGCTTGAACGCGCTGCGCATATCGGACGCGTGGCCCTCGGCCACCAGCCAGCGGGCAAAATGCGTGCGGCCCACCATTTCCTTGTTGACGGCGTAGCCGAACGCGCCCTCATAGGCACCGAGGATGCCGGACCGCGCCAGATCGTCGCCCATGCGGCGGGCGCGCTCGATGCGGCCGCGGCGGATGCCGGCAAGCCCGGCGGCGAGGTCGGGGTGGGTCGGATCGATGCGCAGGCCGACGATATGGACGGTTTGCCCGCACCAGGTGACCGAGATTTCGACGCCCGGGATCAGCACCAGCCCGGCAGTCTCTGCCGCCGCCTGCGCCGCGGCGATGCCGGCCACGTCGTCATGGTCAGTCAGCGCGAGCGCGTGCACGCCGTTGGCGGCGGCGCGGGCAACCACGTCGGCGGGCGGCAGTACACCGTCGGACACGTTGGAATGGCAATGCAGATCGATATTGAGCATCGATGATCGGGATCGGGCGACCAGGGCCAAAAGCGCTTGGTCAGGAGGGGGAATCATAGCAAAATAAGCTGCCACCCGAATTACAGAGGGCGGGGCGCCACCTGTACGACAAAAAGCCAGATGAAAAAACTGCTGTTCGACCTCTTCCCCGTCATCGTCTTTTTCATCGCCTACAAGCTCGGCGATGCCAACGTCGAAGCCACGCGCGACTTCATGGCGAGCGTGGGTCTGCCGCAGCCCGGGGCGGCCGGCGAAAAGCCCGGCATCTACCTCGCCACGCTGGTCGCCATCGTCGCCAGCTTTGCGCAGATCGGCTGGGTCAAGCTGCGCGGCCATAAGGTCGAGACCATGCTGTGGGTCACGCTGGGCATCATCGTGGTGTTCGGCGGCGCCACCCTGTGGCTGCACGACGAGAGCTTCATCAAGTGGAAGCCGACCGTGCTGTACTGGATTTTTGCAGTCATCATTTTCGGCGCCGCAGCCTTTGGTCGCAATGTCATCCGAAGCCTGATGAGCAAGCAGATGGAACTTCCCGACATCGCATGGAGTCGGTTGAATGCTAGCTGGGGCGCTTTTTTTGCGGTCATGGGGCTTGCAAACCTGTTTGTCGCCTTCAACTTCTCGACGGACGCCTGGGTCAATTTCAAGCTGTTCGGCAGCCTGGGGCTGATGCTGGCGTTCGTCGTCGGTCAGAGCATGATGCTGACCAAATACCTGGACCAGGCTGAACTGGACCAGGCCAAACTGGACAAGGAAGAAAAGCAATAATGTTCTACGCCATTGTCGGGCAGGATGTGCCAGACAGCCTGAATCTTCGCGTTGCCGCCCGTCCCGCGCATGTGGAACGCCTGCAGGCGATGCAGCAGGCCGGACGCCTGCTGCTGGCCGGCCCCTTTCCGAACATCGACAGCACCGATCCGGGCGCTGCGGGTTTTTCCGGCAGCCTGATCGTCGCCGAATTCGACACGCTGGTCGACGCGCAGGCGTGGGCCGAGGCCGATCCCTACGTGGCGGCGGGCGTCTATGCCGGCGTCAGCGTCAAGCCTTTCAAGAAAGTCTTTCCCATATGAGCACGGCCGACCTGATTCGCGAGCGCCTTGCCGCGCTGGAGCCCGAGACCTACACGCTGGAAGACGAAAGCGCCCAGCACAAGGGCCATGCCGGCGCTGCCTCGGGCGGCGGGCATTTTCGTCTCACACTGGTGTCACACCGATTCCGTAATCTGTCCACCCTCGCCCGCCACCGGCTGGTGTATGAAACCCTGGGCGAACTGATGCAGCGCGAGATTCATGCGCTGTCGATCACCGCCCTCACCCCCGAAGAACTCTAAAAGGAACCCGAATGCGCACTGCCCTCCTTCCCACCCTGATCCTCCTTGCCCTGGCACCGCTGGCGCAGGCGCAAACCCCCGCAACCCCAACCGCGCCCATGGCCGTCGTCAACGGCAAGGCCATTCCCTCGATCTATGCAGACATCGTCAAGCGCGAAATGGCGCAAGGCCAGCCCGACTCGCCGCAACTCGACGCCCGCGTGCGCGAGTCGCTGATCAATCTGGAGCTGCTGTCGCGTGCCGCTGTCGACAAGGGCCTCGACAAGGACCCACGCCTCGCCGCCAGCCTCGACATCCGCCGCATGGACATGCTGGCCAAGGCCTATCTGGAAGACTACGTGAAAGCTCACCCGGTGACCGATGCCGAAATCCAGGCCGCCTACGACCAGGCCAAGGCCGGCGCCACCGAGCCGGAATACCGGGCCCGCCACATTCTTGTGAAGACGGAGGCGGAAGCGAAAAAAATCATTGCCGACCTCGGCAAGAAGGCCAAATTCGAGGATCTGGCGAAGAAACAGTCGATCGACACCGGCTCCGCCCGAAACGGCGGCGTTCTCGACTGGTCTGACCGCCGCGCGTTCGTCCCCGAGTTTTCCAATGCACTGGCCGCCCTGAAAAAAGGCGAAACCACCAAAACGCCGGTCAAAAGCCAGTTCGGCTACCACGTCATTCGACTCGACGACACGCGCAAGCCGCAGATCCCCCCGCTGGACACTGTGCGCGGTGAAATCCTCAAGCAGGTACAGCAAACGCGCGTGCGCGATGCCATCCTCAACGCGCGCGCCAGTGCAAAAATCGAATAAACGACTAATAATGATTCAACGCCGGCATCAACCGGCCTTCACCTGATAGGGAGCCGAACATGGCCAAAGAACATAATCAACTGCAAGACGTTTTTCTCAACACGCTGCGTAAAGAGCGCATTCCGGTGTCGGTGTTTCTCGTCAACGGCATCAAGCTGATGGGGCGAATCGAATCCTTCGACCAGTTCGTGGTGCTGCTCAAAGGCCAGGATCAGGCCGCACAGATGATCTTCAAGCACGCCATCTCGACCATATCGCCGTCGCGCGAAGTGGTGCTGCCGCCGCGCGACGCCACCGAAGCCTGAGCCCCGGCTATTCCCCGCGCTCGGCCAGCGGCTGATGTCCAGTCCATTTATACCGCCGCACTGATTTCGACCGCTCTGCTAGCAGGCATGTCGATGCGGGGGTTCAAGGTAAAGAACTGGAACGGAATGCCGCGATATGCCCAAGAGAGACGGGAAACACGCGATACGGCGAATGCTGGCGGAGAGGGCGGGATTCGAACCCGCGTTAGGATATTATCCTAAACACGCTTTCCAGGCGTGCGACTTAAACCGCTCATCCACCTCTCCGGGAGCCGCGCATTCTAATCGAGCGCCCGGGTTAAGGCAAACCGGAGAGGCGCCGTAAGGCGTGCCCGCGTTAATGCGGGGCGGCGTAACGCGCCCAGTCCCTGCTCATGCCGTCAAAGCATGCCCGGTATTCGGGTGAACTGCGCATGCTCTCGTCGATGCCGCTCCAGTCCTCCGCGATGCGGACCGGCTTGCCGTCCAGCGTGCCTTCGCAAAACTCGTAATTCACCTGCCCGTCCAGCTCAAATTGGCGGAAACTATGCAGCGCGCCGTTATGGTGATGCAGGTTGATGTATGCGTGCGACGGGTGCAGCGGCCGCCACGGCGGTGCACTGGAAAAATAATCCCGCACCACCTTGCCCTCGGCATCGTACACATTCACCTCGGCGATATGGATGGCCTCGGGCAGCGCGGCATCGCGCTGTATCCGCGACAGCAGGCGTCCGGTGGCCGCATCGTAGTAGCTGGTGATGCGGTAGCGGTAACCAGCCGCGGCCACCCCCTCGTAGGCGCCGCGGGTTTCCTCGGTGCGGACCGTATGCCGTGCAAGCTGCTGCTCGTGCAGGGCATACACCGCGCGATGGAATTCCGGCCGCGATGGCGCCGCAACCGCCAGTTGTGAGGCGCATATTCCCAGTATCGTTAACCAGCGCTTCATTTTGACGTCTCCACCTTGTCCCACTTATTGATAAAACGCTCCAGCATGTCGCGATTTACGCTGCCCATATGGCGCGCCACAATGGCGCCGTTCGGATCGTAGATCACGGTTGTCGGCACTCCCAGCAGGTCCGCACCGCCGAAACGCGTAAAAGCCTCCTCGCTGCCCAGCAACACGGGGAAGCTGATCAGGTAGTTCTCCGAAAACCGGGCAACCTCATCCCGTCGCGCCAGGCCAAAGCTGGGGAAATCCACCGCAACGCCGAGCACCCTCGCCCTCCCGTCCTTGTTGGCATCGTGAAATTTCTGCAATTCCGGCATTTCCTCGATGCAGGGCGGGCAACGCGGCCCCCACACGGTCAGTACCGTCCACTGGCCGCGCCCGATGTAGTCACTGAAGTGGCGAGGTTTGTCGTGTATATCGAGCAGCGTCACGTCGGGACTGGCGGCACCGGCCGCAGTCGATGCAAGGACCCCCGCAAGAAACGCACCGCGCAGCAAGCTGTTCCGGATCATTTTGATTCTCCCCGTGTTGTAGAAACCTCGCTCCGCTCGGACCAGTTGCTCTCGGGGAGAAACTCGGCGCGTTCGACGAGGCGCCTGGCTTCCTCTGTTCGCCCCAGCGTCTCCAGAATGGCCGATTTCAGCAGCAGCGAATCACGGCTGTCGGGATCCAGCTGGAGACCTGCCTCGACGATTTCCAGCGCTTCCCGGGGCTGGCCCCTCACGTGAAAGCAGATGGCCAGGTTGTGGTAGGCCTTCTGGTAGTCGGGATCCAGGCGGATCGCTGTGGAAAAGTGCCGGGCCGCCACACCGAGACGGTTGTGCTTGGCATGAACCACGCCGAGGTCGTCGTGGGCCTCGGCATTGTTCGGGTCCAGTTCGATCGCGCGCGTGAGGTCGCGCTCGGCTTCTATCAGGTTGTTGCGCCAGATATTGCGCACGCCGCGCTTGGTATAGGCCACCGAATCGTTCGGATGGCGCCGAATAAAAACGTCGAGGTCGGCTATGCCCTCGTCCACCAGCCCCAGGCGGCCGAGCGCCATGCCGCGCCCGAAATAGGCCCGATCCTGACCGTCGTCCAGCTTGAGGGCGGCAGTATAATTTTCCATCGCCGCATAAAAGTCGTTCAGGGCCAAGTACGCATCCCCGCGCTGCGTGTAGAACACGGCCACGCCCGGCGCCGCTTCAATCAGGCGATTGTATTGCTCCAGGGCGGCGAGGGCTTCCTCCCGCGTCTGAAATCCTGCGCTGGCCATAGGCGTCCAAACAAGCGCCATGACAGCCAAAAACATGCATGATGCCCTCGAGCAGTATCGTTCCATGCTTTGCCTCCCTTTGATGGAAGACGGCAACGCATGCCGCTTTATTCCGGTTTTCCGCTGAAAACGGGCTCGCTCCCAAATTTGCGCCGTGGGCTTGAAAAGCCTGCGGGCGCCCCCACGTCTTCGCGAGAACCCATTTGGAGCCCCTATGCAGGACGAACTCAAAACCGACGCCGACGCCAGCGAACACCCCGAAAATGACAGCATGCCGAGCCTGGAAGCGCTGCTGAAGGCAGCCGAACTGCAGGCCGCCGAGCACCACGACGCCTGGTTGCGCGCCAAGGCGGAAACCGAGAACATGCGCCGCCGCGCGGCGGAAGACGTCGACAAGGCGCGCAAGTTTGCAGTGGAAAGCTTCGCCAGCGAACTGATGGCGGTGAAGGACAGCCTGGAAGCCGCGCTGGCCGCCGAGTCGCCCAGCGTGGAGAACCTCCGCGACGGCGTCGAGCTGACCCTGAAGCAGCTGACCGCCGCGTTCGACAAATTCAATCTCACCGACATCGACCCGCTGGGCGAAAAATTCGACCCGCACCTGCACCAGGCGATCCAGGTGGTCGAATCCGACCAGCCGGCCAACACGGTGGTGACCGTGTTGCAGAAAGGCTACCGCCTCAACGAGCGCACGCTGCGGCCGGCGCTGGTGATGGTCGCCAAGGGCCCGGCGGATGAGCCGTGAAAGGCACCGCGGCCGAGCTTGAGCCGACCTTATTGAAATAGGCCCACCCTCCCCCATATTCGATTCAATTCACACTTTTACAGAAGGAACACATCATGGGACGCATTATTGGCATTGACCTGGGTACCACCAACTCCTGCGTGGCGGTGATGGAAAACGGCACGCCGAAGGTGATCGAGAACGCCGAGGGCGCGCGCACCACGCCGTCCATCGTGGCCTACACCGAAGATGGCGAGATCCTGGTCGGCGCGCCGGCCAAGCGCCAGGCCGTCACCAACCCGAAAAACACCCTGTTCGCGGTGAAGCGCCTGATCGGCCGCCGCTTCGAAGAGAAGGAAGTGCAGAAGGACATCGGCCTGATGCCCTACAAGATCGTCAAGGCCGACAACGGCGACGCCTGGGTGGAAGTGCGCGGCCAGAAAATGGCGGCACAGCAGGTGTCGGCCGAAATCCTCCGCAAAATGAAGAAGACCGCCGAGGACTATCTGGGCGAGGAAGTGACCGAAGCCGTCATCACGGTGCCTGCCTACTTCAACGACAGCCAGCGCCAGGCGACCAAGGATGCCGGCCGGATCGCCGGCCTGGACGTCAAGCGCATCATCAACGAGCCGACCGCGGCCGCGCTCGCCTTCGGCATGGACAAGAAGGAAGGCGACCGCAAGATTGCCGTGTACGACCTCGGCGGCGGAACCTTCGACATTTCCATTATTGAAATTGCCGAAATGGACGGCGAGCACCAGTTCGAGGTGCTCTCGACCAACGGCGACACCTTCCTGGGCGGAGAAGATTTCGACCAGCGCCTGATCGACTACATCGCCGAAGAATTCAAGAAAGACTCGGGCGTCGACATCAAGAAGGACGTGCTCGCGTTGCAGCGCCTGAAGGAAGCCGCCGAGAAGGCCAAGATCGAGCTGTCTTCGTCGCAGCAGACCGAAGTCAACCTGCCCTACATCACGGCGGACGCCTCCGGTCCCAAGCACCTGGCGGTGAAGATCACCCGCGCCAAGTTCGAGGCGCTGGTGGAAGACCTGATCACCCGCACCATCGAGCCATGCAAAATGGCGCTGAAGGATGCCGGGCTGACCACCTCGCAGATCGACGACGTCATCCTGGTCGGCGGCCAGACCCGCATGCCGAAGGTGATGGATGCGGTGAAGGACTTCTTCGGCAAGGACCCGCGTCGCGACGTCAACCCGGACGAAGCTGTCGCCGTGGGTGCCGCGATCCAGGGCGGCGTGCTGAAGGGCGAGGTGAAGGACGTGCTGCTGCTCGACGTTACTCCGTTGTCGCTGGGCATCGAAACCCTGGGCGGCGTGATGACCAAGCTGATCCCGAAGAATACGACGATCCCGACCAAGGCGAGCCAGGTGTTCTCCACCGCCGACGACAACCAGAGCGCGGTGACGGTGCACGTGCTGCAGGGCGAGCGCGAAATCGCTTCGGGCAACAAGAGCCTCGGCCAGTTCAACCTGTCCGACATCCCGCCCGCGCCGCGCGGCATGCCGCAGATCGAGGTCACTTTCGACATCGACGCCAACGGCATCCTGCACGTGTCGGCCAAGGACAAGGCCACCGGCAAGGAAAACAAGATCAAGATCCAGGCGTCGTCGGGTCTCACCGAAGAGGAAATCCAGCGCATGGTAAAGGACGCCGAAGCCAACGCCGCCGAGGACCACAAGGCGGTGGAACTGGCGACCGCGCGCAACGCCGCCGACGGCATGATCCACTCGGTGAAAAAATCGCTGGCCGAGTACGGCGACAAGGTATCGGCCGACGAGAAGGCCGCGATCGAGGCTGCGCTGAAGGCGTGCGAGGAGGCCGTCCGGGAAGGCGACAAGGACACCATTGAAGCCAAGACTCAGGCGCTCGCCACCGCCAGCCACAAACTGGCCGAAGAGATGTACAAGACCGAGCAGCCCCAGGCCCAGCCCGGTGCTGCGGGTGCGGCAGGCGACGGCAGCGCTGCGGCCGACGACAATGTGGTCGACGCCGAGTTCGAAGAGGTGAAGGACAAGTGAGAGGCTAGGAACCAGGGGTTAGGAACGAGGAAAAGTCGCGCTGTGCGCGACTTTTCCTTTTGTGCGGCGGAAAACGGCGCGTCTACAGTCCGGGTTGCAGCACAACCGGCAGCTGTAGCTCCTTGCCGTCACGCAGGATCGTCAGTGTCACAGTGTCGCCCACGGCATGATCGTCGATACGGGCCAGCAATTCGGCCACCGTTGCAATTCGCCTGCCCTCGATCGCGACAATGATATCCCGGGGCGCGATGCCGCCGTCGCTTGACAGCGTCGCACCCTCGAGTCCCGCCGCCTCGGCCGCGGACCCCGGGTTCACGCCAAGGACGAAGACACCCTCGACGCCCAGCAGTTGCGCCAGCCGCTGATTGATTCCTTCGTCCACCTCGATACCGAGAGCGGGCCGCACATATCTGCCTTGCTTGATAATCTGGGGAATGACCCGATTCACCGTGTCCACCGGCACTGCGAAACCGATGCCGGCGCTGGCGCCGCTGGGACTGTAGATGGCTGTGGTGATGCCGATGAGCCGGCCGGCCGAATCGAGCAACGGGCCTCCTGAGTTGCCAGGGTTGATCGCCGCGTCGGTCTGGATCAGGTGGTCGATCACGCCGCCATTTCCGCCGATGGAACGGTCGAGCGCGGAAACGATACCCGTCGTCAGCGTCCAGTCGAGCCCGAAGGGATTGCCGATTGCAAACACCTTCTGACCCACTTTCAGGTCGCGACTGCTGCCTAGGGTCACCGGTGGCGGCCGCCTGAAGCCAATACCAATTCTGAGCACTGCGATATCGTGGCCTGGCGAGGCGCCGATCAGCGCGGCTCTGAAACTG
>JAKACL010000218.1 GCA_021821425.1 Pseudomonadota bacterium | reverse complement strand
TGCAAGCGGCTTGCGACAAAGGAGTGCGCCCGAATCGACCCGTCCCTTCGGGTTGCCGCGAGAAAGCGCGTCTGCGGCGTTGCGCCGCTTGGCAAGGGAAGGGCCCTTGCCGGCGCGCCGCGCCTTGCATCCATCGCTTTCTCGCGGCAACGCGGACGCGAAATTCGTGTTAACACGCCCTAGATAGCCTGAGTCTGGCTGCGCCCCAGTTTTTTGGACTGGTAGAGCGCCTGGTCTCCGCGCGTCAGCAGGGCGTCCAGCGTGTCGTCGTTGCCCTGCCATTCCGATAGGCCGATGCTGACCGACCAGGCAATGGGCTCGCTTTGCTGGGCGGCTTCATGCAGCCGTTGTGCAACACACTGCGCGGCTTCAAGCGGGGTATCGGGCAGGATGGCCATGAATTCATCCCCGCCAAACCGGGTGAGCCGGTCGGTTGCCCGCAATGCCTTTTTCGCGCGTTCCGCAAAATCGACCAACACCCTGTCGCCCGCAAGGTGGCCGTGGGTGTCGTTGATGTCCTTGAACTTGTCGAGGTCGATCAGCATGATGGTCAACTTGTTTCCATGGCGCCGGGCCCGGGCGATTTCGCGCTCGAGCTCGTCGATCGCCGCCTTCTTGTTGAGGCATTGGGTCAGGTCGTCATGGCGGCTCAGGTATTCCAGGTCCTGGCGCAGTCTTTCGGACGCCAGCATGATGAAGCTGATCGTCCCGATCGGAATCATCACGGACGGCAGCGCCATGTAGAAAAGCTGCGAGGTCGATTCGTCCAGCAGGCTGGTGGGCGCCTCGAAGCCCAGCATCAGGCTGCCCAGGCGCACGACGCGCGAGACGATCAGGATGACGAGTGCAAACAGCAGAATGGCGCGTCCTGTGGTGTTGGGCAGTTTTTTCAGGACCAGCACCAGCTGGTCCAGCAGCACCACCAGCGTGAACGCGCTCAGGGTCGCAAGCCGCATTCCCACGCTCGGCTGCACATAGGTGAACCACGCAAACAGGGCCACATAGGCCAGCACAAACCCGAACAGTTGCACCGCGTTGTCCCGGGGCGCCACCCCGGCAAACTTCCGGGTGCCGGCATTCATCAGCATGAAGCCGAGCAGCAGCATCAGCTGGGCCACGATGATGCTGAACAGGTCCGGTATCGTGTCGCGGGCGACGAACAGCGGAATGGCCAGCGCAATGACCAGTACCGACACGCCCCACTCCCGCAAGCCACGAATGTTCTTGGGGAAGGTCCGGGCAATGACCAGCAGCACCACGCTCATGGCCAGGGCCATGAAGCACGAGCTGATCAGGATGATTAGCGGGGGCGGCATCTAAATGGGCTGTTTATGGTGTGTGCCGGTTTGCCGGTGGGGGTCAGGCGTGCAAGCCATGCGGCTGTCTCCCTGAATCAGGCAGGGCCGATCTGTCATCGCTTGCCGCCAGCCGCGCGGGTACAGAGTCGGCGAACATTCTAGCGTGGTCCTTTAAGCTTCCATACCGTTTTGAATAATCGACCAGCGCGCCAGCTTGTCCTCCGGCGTCATCGACGCATGCGCCGGGCTGGTGGAAGGCAGCGTTTCGCAGCGGATGGCCTGGAGGGCGGCAGGCAGGCCGGGCAGTACCGTCCGGCGATAGAGTTCGGCGGCCTTCGATCCGTTGAAGGCGATCAGCCGGATCTGCGGGTGGGCCGCGATGAACGGCGCGAAATCGTTGGGTACCACGCTGTCGGGACGGATCGAGGCATCCAGGCTGCCGGGGCGGTGGGCGGCCGCGCACACGTCCCACAGCGCAATCCCGCGCCGGGTCAGGCGCCGCGTGCGTTCGTCGTAGGGCAGCTCGGGGCCGGCGCCGAAGAGCCGGCCCATCAGAGGCCAGAATGCATTGCGCGGCTGGGCGTAGTACTGCTGCTGCCGCAGCGACATCTGACCCGGCAGGCTGCCGAGGATCAGCACCCGGGCGTGCGCGTCGGCGATCGGCGGGAACCCGTTCGAAACCACGCGCGCCTACGCGTCTTCGCGCCGCGCGGTCATCAGGAACACCGGGTAGTCCTGCGTCCCGCTTGCGCGTTCCTTCGCAATGGCGAACACCGTCTGAAACTGCACAGCGGCAAAGCCCGCCTGGACGGCGCGCCGGCCCAGCTCGGCGCGATCGAAGCCGTGGTGCACGTCGACTTCCGGGCCGTGGAACGAGCCGTCTTCCGGGTCGAGATCGGCGATGCAAAGGTAGCCGCCGGGGGTCAGCAGGTCGTGGAAGAGGGACAGGATCCGGTCCGTGTCCGGCACGTGGTGCAGCGTCATCGCGGTCACGATCAGGTCGACGCGCTGCGCTGGCACCGGGCCGGCCAGCAGATCGAGTTGCAGCGTCGTCATGTTGGTGACGCCCTGCGCCGCGATTTTTTCGTTGACCACCTCGAGCATGCCGCCCGAACTGTCCGCCATCAGGATCGCACCCAGTTCATCCTTCAGCGGAAACGACAGCAGGCCCGTGCCGCAACCGTAGTCGAGCGCGGTCATGCCACGATTCAGCGGCACCGCCTGGCGAACGGCGTCGGCGATCTTCAGCCCGCGTTCGCGGAACAGCGGGTTGTCGTCCCACTGGCGGGCTTTGCCGTCGAAGTGGGCGGCGTCGAGTTGGGTGGGCTGGGGGGTCATGGGGTGAATGGTAAATGGGATGCCGGGTGATTGCATCGTACCCGCATCATGGTTGCGCACGTCCAGGCAGTTCCCGCTGCTATCGAAACGGTCCCCATCAGTATGGAGTGCGCCCCAGCGTATTGCCCGGCGGATTGTAATTGCAGGCCACCAGCCGGGTCGCGTTGCAGATCGCCTCGCCGCATCCCAGCTGCGAGGTAGCGCGCCAGACCATCTGGGTGTAATGGCCGATCTGCCGGTAATTGTCTTCGCTGATCGCGCCGCCTCGATAAAGCGCCTTTTCGCTCTCCCATCCTTGTGCAGCATCGATCGCCCGGTAATGGCGGGCGGTTCCCTGGAAGAGGTTTTCGCCGTAGCGGTTGGGCTGGCGATGCCGCATGCGGCAGCCATTGGCCGCCAGATGATCGGCCCACTGCTGTGCCTGCGCGGCGAGCCCCTCATCCCAGCGCAGCGGTGCAACGCCCACCTTGGCGCGCACCGCATTGTGGTGGGCGAGCATCGCGCGGATATCGGCCGGCTTCATTTGTGTCGGTCTGAGGGCCGGGCGGGCGGCGGGCGGTGTGCTCGCACGGACCGGGTCGGGTGAGCGGGCCGGGAGCGGCTCCGCGCATCCGCCGAGCAACGCAACAACCAATGGGAAGAAACGAATTGCAGAATGAGACATGAGTGGTTTTTCGTGCCGGGAATAGACCCCCGGATGGAGTCGCCCGCGTGCCATTTGGTTTCCATCGATGCAGGCATTGCGCCCGAGGAGAATCGGCGAGTTCCTACATCACCAGGTAATGGGTGCTGGTGAAACGACAAAATACAACCCCCTATAGTTCGCTCCAGGGAACGGGTGCGGCACACGCTATCTGCCACGCGCTTCCCGCCGTTGACAACCAACCCAGTGGAGGACAGAGAAATGAAATACACGACCGCTTTGATTCTTGTGCCCGCCATCGCCTTTGGCGTGGCGGCCTGCGACGTTCAAAAAACCCAGGAGGGCAAGCTGCCGGAGGTGGAGGTGAAGGGCGGCCAGGTGCCGAAATACGACGTCGACGTCGGTGATGTCGACGTCGGAACCGAAAAGAAGGAAATCACCGTCCCCACCATCGACATCGATACGCCCGCACAGGACAGGGCGGAAGAAAAAGCCGGCGCGGAATAAGGTTGCACTTTGCAAGCGGCCTGTTTTGGCCCGGGGGTTGCGGTCTGCAGGTACTCCCGTGGGATTTCGGCAGGGACGCACTGACTGGCTGTGCAGTCTGAACTGTTCAACGCTGCGGAGGTGCCGCGGCCGCAGCCGCTATACCCCGAGGGTTTTCAATACCAGCCTGAAGTGCTGGGCGCAGCTGATGAAACCGCGCTGCTTGCGCGCGTGCGCGGCTTGCCGTTCCGGGCATTCGAATTCCATGGCTTCCTGTTCGCGTGTGCGAGGAAATGGCAAGCATCAGAGAATTGTCGACAAGTACCATGATCGTGATCGACGCAGCGTCGGCAGCCAGCGCGATGCGCAGCGCGTCCTTGATCGCGTAGCCCCGCCGCAGGAAGGGCAAGGCCGTGAAGGCGAATCCGTGATGAACGCCTGGGAGATGGCCAGCGCGATGGTCGCAACGGCCAGCCCGGACTTCTTTTGATTCGGCTGACCCAATCCACTCACCGGCAAGCGCGCGCCGCAGCCCGACGCCGTCCCATGTCATGAACCGGATGACGGTTTGCCCGATGTCCGAGTCGGAATTAGTGGGCGACAAACCTCCACACGGCAGGATGGAACATGGATTTTGCGAGGTTCAGTCGATGGCGAGGACGAGCTTTCCGGCGATCTCGCCGGTCTGGATCAATCGATGCGCTTCGGCGGCTTCGCGCAGCGCCAGGATCCTGTCGACATGAATGCGCAGCGTGCCTGCGTCGAACAGGTCCGCGCATTGTTCGAGTATCCACGCCTGATGCTGCTGGGCCTCGGTCCAGCCGAAGAGCATGGGGGAGAGCATCAGTTCCTGGCTGACGCGCAGGTTGCGCAGGCGAGCGGTCTTCCAGTCGGTATCCGGTTCGGGTTGCAGCAGGGTGACGAGATCGCCGTAGGGGCGGACGGCCGCGAAGCTGTCGTTGAAGGTGGCGCCGCCTACGGTGTCGAAC
>JAKACL010000217.1 GCA_021821425.1 Pseudomonadota bacterium | reverse complement strand
TCGAGGGGTGCCTGGCGCTGCACGGCGTGAGCCTGACTTACCCCGGCAAGACCATCCCGGCGCTCGACGGCATCACGCTCGACATCGCGCCCGGCGAAACCGTGGCGCTGGTTGGCGCTTCCGGCTCGGGCAAGACCACGCTGGCCAACCTGGTGCCGCGTTTCTACGATCCCGACGCCGGCGCGATCACCCTCGACGGCATCGACATCCGCGACCTGCGCCTGCAGAATCTGCGCGGCCACATTGCGCTGGTGTCGCAGGACGTGGTGCTGTTCAACGACACGCTGGCGCACAACATCGCCTACGGCACCCGGCGCGACGCCACCGCGGAGGAGATCCGCGCCGCCTGCGTCGCCGCGCACGCGTGGGAGTTCATCCAGGCCCTGCCCGAAGGCCTGCAAACCCTGATCGGCGAAAACGGCATGCGGCTCTCCGGCGGCCAGCGTCAACGTATTGCCATCGCGCGCGCGATCCTGAAGAACGCGCCCTTGCTGATCCTAGACGAAGCCACCTCGGCGCTCGACAACGAATCCGAGCGTCACGTGCAGGCCGCGCTCGAAACGCTGATGCAGAATCGCACCACGCTGGTCGTCGCGCATCGGCTGTCCACCATCGAACGCGCCCATCGCATCGTCGTGCTCGAAGGCGGCCGCATCGTCGAGATCGGCAGCCACGCCGAGCTGATCGCCCGAAAAGGCCGCTACGCGCAACTGCACGCGCTGCAGTTTTCCACATGAGCCCCGACCTCCCCCGCGGCTGGGTCAAGCCGGCGCGTTCGCTGGCCATCGCCGCCGGGCGCGCGATCGGCGACTACCGCATGATCCGCAATGGCGACCGCATCCTGCTGGGCCTGTCGGGCGGCAAGGACTCGCTGTCGCTCTTGCATACGCTGCACCACCTGCAGCAGAAGGCGCCGGTGAAGTTCGAACTCCTGGCGGCCACCGTCGACCCGCAATCCGACCAGTACGATCCGTCGCCGCTCAGGGCGTATATGGCCGGGCTCGGCGTCCCCTGGTTTCTGGAATCGCAGCCCATCCTGGAAGAGGCGCAGAAGACGCTGACCAAGGAGTCCGATTCCTACTGCGCCTATTGTTCGCGCATGCGGCGCGGCATTCTGTATCGCGTCGCGCGCGAGCAAGGCTGCAACGTCATCGCGCTGGCACAGCACCTCGACGATCTCGCCGAGACGCTGATGATGTCGATGCTGTTCGGCGGCAAGCTCCGGACCATGTCGCCGCATTATCTGAACGACGCCGGCGACCTGCGCATCATCCGGCCGTTCGCCTACGCGCGCGAGCGCCAGACCCGCGCGTTTGCCGCGGATGCCTGCCTGCCGGTGATTTTCGAGAACTGCCCGGCCTGCTTCGCCAAGCCGCAGCAGCGCTATGCAATGAAGCAAATGCTGGCCGAGCAGGAAAAAATGCACCCGCGCATCTTCAACAGCCTGCTGACCGCGATGCGCCCGCTGATGGGCGAGCCGCCGGCCTGAGGATTCAACGCGGCGGCTTGCAGCGCCTGCCTTCATACTCGTAGCGCTGGGACGTTTCTCGCCAGGCCATTTGCCCGTAGAATCAAGCCTTTGTTTTAATTGATATTTCCACAAAGAGAACAAGGTTATGACGGCGTCTTTCATCCCCCCCAAACGTACCCTCATGGGCCCCGGCCCCTCCGACGTGCCGCAGCGCGTGCTCGACGCAATGGCCCGCCCGACCATCGGCCACCTCGATCCGGCGTTCGTCGACCTGATGGAGCAGATCAAGTCCATGCTGCGTATGGCGTTCCAGACCCAGAACGCGCTGACCTTTCCGGTGTCCGCGCCCGGTTCGGCGGGGATGGAAATGTGCTTCGTCAATCTGGTTGAACCGGGCGACAAGGTGATCGTCTGCCGCAATGGCGTGTTCGGCGGCCGCATGCTGGAAAACGTCAAGCGCACCGGCGGCGTGCCGGTGCTGGTCGACGACGCCTGGGGAAAACCGGTGGATCCGCAGAAGGTGCGCGACGCCTTCAAGGCAAATCCCGACGCCAAGGTGCTCGCCTTCGTGCATGCGGAAACCTCGACCGGCGCGCAGTCGGACGCCGAAACGCTCGGCAGGATCGCGCAGGAGACAGGCGCCTTGACCATCATGGACTGCGTCACCAGCCTCGCCGGCACGCCCCTGTATATGGACCGATGGGGCATTGACGCGGTGTATTCGGGCAGCCAGAAATGTCTGTCGTGCACGCCGGGGCTGTCTCCCGTTTCCTTCTCCGAGCGCGCGATCGAACGCGTGAAGGCGCGCACCACGCCCGTGCAGAGCTGGTTCCTCGATCTGAATCTGGTGCTCGGCTACTGGCAGTCGGCCGGCAAGCGCACCTACCATCACACCGCGCCGATCAATCCGATGTATGGGCTGCACGAAGCGCTGGTGATCCTGGAAGAGGAAGGCCTGGAAAACGCCTGGGCGCGCCACCGCGCGATGCACGAAAAACTCAAGGCCGGACTCGAGGGCATGGGCCTCAAATACGTCGTCGAGGAATCCGCGCGCCTGCCGCAGCTCAACTCGATCTACGTGCCCGAAGGCGTCGACGAGGCGGCGATCCGCGCGCGCCTGCTGAACGAATTCAACCTGGAAATCGGCGCCGGCCTCGGCGACATGGCGGGCAAGATCTGGCGCATCGGCCTGATGGGTTATTCGGCCAAGCAGGCCAACGTCGACTTCTGCCTGAAGGCATTGAAAGCCTGCCTGCCCTGATCCGCTGCGGGCGTCCTGCCTGGCCGTCCCGGCAGGACGCCGAAAGGGCTTGGCTATACTGGCGTTTTGCCACCCCGCCCGCCGAAATTCGGGATGACACAAAATGATCGTTCAGAAAGACTTCAGGAAACTCGGCTGCGCCGAGTGCGCCGGCGGTGCCGGACTGGATTTCGAGTTCACGATGGCCTTCCAGCCGATTGTCAACATCGATACCCGCGAAGTCTATGCCCAGGAAGCCCTGGTGCGCGGCATCCACAACGAATCCGCAGGTGAGGTGTTCACCCACGTCAACGACAGCAACCGCTATCGCTTCGACCAGGCCTGCCGCGTCAAGGCGATCCAGCTTGCTGCAGAACTCGGCATGACCTCGTTGCTCAGCATCAATTTCATGCCCAATGCGGTCTACCGCCCCGAGCTCTGCATCCGCACGACGCTGGAAGCCGCGAATACCTACGGCTTCCCGATCGAGCGCATCATTTTCGAGATCACGGAAGCCGAAAAGGTGGAGGATCACGAGCATCTGCGCGACATCGTGACGCATTACAAGGAGCGCGGATTCCTGACGGCGATCGACGATTTTGGCGCAGGCTACTCGGGGCTCAATCTGCTGGCCGAACTGCAAACCGATCTGATCAAGCTGGACATGGCGCTGATACGCGACATCGACAAGCACAAGGGACGCCAGGCGATCACCCGCGGGATCATGCAGGTGTGCAGCGATCTGTCGATACGCGTCATCGCCGAAGGGGTCGAATCGCGGGAGGAAGTCCGGGTCCTGCGCGACCTCGGCGTGGTGCTGTTTCAGGGGTATTACTTCGCGCGCCCGGCATTTCGGACGCAGGCGACGGTGCCGCCCGAGGTCTACGACAGTCTGGCTTGAACGCAACCTAACACGTCTGCCCGCTGCCGTTGGCGCATGCCGCCGCCCCCTGTTGAGCAGAGTCGTACCGCCCCCAGAGGGGGCGCTTCATATCAATCCCATGACCAGCAGGATGATCAGGATGACGACCAGCAGACCGAGGCCGCCGCTCGGGCCGTAGCCCCATGCGCGGCTGTGCGGCCAGATGGGGATGGCGCCGATCAGGATCAGGATCAACACGATCAAGAGGATGGTTCCAATGCTCATGACTTATTCCTTGTGACATGGACGAAGCGCTCCCGGGCTCATCCGATTCCGGAGGGCATCGTTAAATGCCGGAAGGAATGAGTCCAGTCATCGTAGATCCGGCGCAGAACACGGTCCGTAGGATTTGGCCGATGCAAAAGCAGGCATCGGCCGAAAAACACGCAGGTGGCATCGGACGGGCGCAGGACGGGCCGCTGGCAAAAAGCTCGGTCGAAAAGCCGATTGACCCACAGGCCCGGGCCGCCATAGCTCAGGAAATACAGGGCTACAAGCCCAGCCGCTGCCAGATCGTGGTGGTTGGCCCCGCCTGGTTCATGGTGTAGAAATGCAGCCCCGGCGCACCGCCGGCCAGCAGGCGGTCACAGAGGTCGGTCACCACGTCGAGGCCGAAGGCCCGCAGAGACGGCAGATCGTCGCCGTAGGTTTCCAGCTTCTTTCGCAGCCAGCGCGGGATTTCCGCGCCGCAGGCATCCGAGAAGCGCGCCAGCTGCACGTAGTTGCCGATCGGCATGATGCCGGGGACGATGGGGATGCTGACGCCCTGATCGCGCACACTGTCGACAAACTGGAAATACGCATCAGCATTGAAGAAATACTGCGTGATCGCGGAATCCGCCCCGGCGTCGACCTTGCGCCTGAAGTTGGCCAGATCGTCGGTCCACGAGCGCGCCTGCGGATGGACTTCGGGATACGCGGCCACCTCGATCTCGAACCAGTCGCCGGTTTCGCGGCGGATGAAGGCCACCAGCTCGTTGGCATAGTTGAATGCGCCGGCGTCCATGCTGCCCGACGGCAGATCGCCGCGCAACGCGACCAGATGGCGGATACCCTGGCTTTTGTACTCGCCGAGAATCTCGCGGATGTTCTCCTCAGTGGAGCCGATGCACGACAGGTGCGGCGCGGCCTCG
>JAKACL010000216.1 GCA_021821425.1 Pseudomonadota bacterium | reverse complement strand
TTCGATCGTGCGCATGGCGCTACAAATCTGATGGATAAGGGGGGAGGATCTCCGCAAGAAAAAACTTCTTGTCCACGGAAAGCACAAAAACCACGGAAAGCGAAAAGAATTTTTTCGTGTTTTTTGTGTTTTTCGTGGACACCCACAATGCACGCAGCGCCACAGCGATGCGTCAGAACAAACACTTGAAATCAATCCGGATGACCGCTCAGCGCGCGGCGATCAGGCGCAGGCCGAGGCCGACGAAGATCGTGCCGGCAAGGCGGTCGAGCCATTGACCGGCGCGCGGACGGCTGTTGATCCATTGACCGACCACGCCGGAGAAGAAGCCAAGCAGGCCGAAGAGAACGGCTGCCTGCACGGTGAAGGTCACGCCGAGCGCTGCGATTTGCCAGTTCACGCCGCCATGGTCGGCGATCACGAATTGCGGCAGGAAGGACAGGAAGAACAGGACCACTTTGGGATTGATCGCATTCGCGAAGACACCCTTTGCGAAGAGCCTCGGCACCGAATCGTCGATGCCGTCGAAGGCCGTCGCCCTGGCGCCTCCGCTGCTGCGCAACGCCTGCAGGCCGAGCCAGACCAGGTAGGCCCCACCCGCCACCTTCAGTAGGGTGAATGCGAACGGCGAGGCGGCAATGAGGGCGCTCACGCCCGCCACCGCAAGCAGGGTGTGGCTCAGGCAGCCGAGCGCGCAGCCTAGTCCGAATGCCATGCCGCGGACGCGGCCGCGCGACATGCCGACGCCAAGGACCATCAGGTTGTCCGGACCAGGGGAGACGGTAATCAGGACGGCGGCAGCAAGGAAGCCGAAGAATTGTTCGGGGGTCAACATGGCAATGAGCGGGCAGGGAAGAGGCAAGATATTACTCGAAGACACGGCGCATGAGCCCGTGTTTGACAGCCGGGCCATCACGGCGTAATATCGTTGACATATCAACGATTGATCTGTCAATTAATTCCTTTGGACACCAACCTTTCTGACTCCCCCAACGGATCGCCGGATTCCGGCGTTGCTCAGGCAGCCGGCCTGGAAGGCTCGACCACGCGCTCCTTCCGCGAATCCCTTCTGGCCATGCTGGGCCTGTTCTTCGTCGTGATGATGGTTGCCCTTGACCAGACCGTCGTGGGCACGGCGCTGCCGACCATCGTCGCGGAGCTCAAGGGATTCGACCTGTACGCCTGGGTGGCCACCTCCTACCTGCTGGCGTCGGTCATCACCGTGCCGATCTTCGGCAGGCTGGGCGACCATTTCGGCCGCAAGTATTTCGTGCTCGCGGCCATCATCACCTTCACGCTGGCATCCGCGCTGTGCGGCATGGCAAGCAGCATGTTGTTTCTGGTGCTGGCGCGCGGACTGCAGGGCATCGGCGGCGGCATGCTGGTCGGCACGGCCTTCGCCTCGATTCCCGACCTGTTTCCCGAGCCGCGCGTGCGGCTGCGCTGGCAGGTGCTCGTCAGTACGGCTTTCGGGATCGGCAACGCGGTAGGGCCCTCGCTCGGCGGGTTTCTCACCGAATTCACCGGCTGGCGCTCCGTCTTCTACGTCAACCTTCCGGTCGGGATGCTGGGCGTGTATTTCGTCTGGAAGCATATGCCGCTGATTCGCCATCATGTGCGCCAGGGTCCGATGAAACTCGACTGGCTGGGCGCCTTGCTGATAGCGGTCTCGCTCGGGAGCCTGCAGCTGTTCGTCGAACTGCTTCCCAGGCACGGCCTCAGCCTTGGCATGGCCGTCCTGCTGGCGGCTGGCGCGGGTGCATTCGCCGGCCTGTATTTCTGTGAAAAGCATGCCAGCAACCCGATCCTGCCGTTCGACATGTTCCGCAATCGCGCGCTCGCCTCCCTGTTCAGCCTCTCGGTGCTGATGGGCTTCATCATGTTCGCGCTGATGTTTTACATGCCTCTCCTGCTGCAGGGCGGCTTCGGCCTGTCGCCGAATGAAGCGGGCATGCTGATCACGCCGCTGGTGGTGTGCATCACAATCGGATCGATCTCGAACAGTCGGCTGCTCCCGCACGTACCCAATCCGGCCCACATCATGTTCACCGGTTTTGCGCTGCTGGGGCTATGCGGCCTCGGCATCACGACGATGAAGCAGAGCACGCCGCATGCGCTCGTGGTCGTTTACCTGCTAGGAAGCGGCCTGGGCCTCGGCTTCATCCAGCCGAATCTGACCATCTTCACGCAGGAAACGGCCGGCCGGGCGCACCTGGGCATTGCGACGGCCATGATCCAGTCGTTGCGCATGGTGGGCGGCATGCTGGGCACGGCGCTGGTGGGAACGCTGGTGAACCACCTCTACGTCAGTCGCGTGAATGCGGCATTGCAATCGATGCACGCGTCGCAGTGGCTTGCGCACCTGAACGATCCGCAAATACTGATCAACAAGGAGGAGCAGGGCCGGCTTCTGGGGCAATTGCATGCGGCAGGACTGAACGGCCTTTCCCTGCTCGAGATGGCGCGCGTATCGCTGGTGTCGTCGATCCATGTCGGCCAGATGCTATCGGTTGCCGTGGCCGTGGTCGCGGTCTTGCAATTGCGCCGTGTGCCGCGCCTGCAACTGCGCCGCTGAACGGACGACAATGCGCAGGAATGGGCGATAATGCGGTTCCTTGGGAGAGCAGATGGTGGATGCAGTCGAACAATTGAAAGTGCTGCAGCAGCTCGGGCGCACGTACCGCGCGTTCATGAGCGCGTACGAGAAGGAGGTCGGGCATTTCCTGCCGCGCTGGCGGGTGATGCTGTATCTCTACAACGATGAGCGGCCCTGTCCGCAGAAGCAGCTGGGCGATGCGTCCCACATGGACCCCGGCGCGCTGTCGCGGCAACTGACCGCGCTGGAGGCGCTGGGCTGGATCGTCCGCAGCACCGACCAGCAGGACAAGCGCATCACCAACGTCATCCTGACCGGAGCGGGCAGGGAGCAGGTCGAGCAGAGCCTGCCGAAACGCGCCGCATTCATCAAGCGCACGTTCGGTGGCATCCCGGACAAGCAGCTGCATCTGTTGATGGAGGCCTTGCTGCTGCTGGAGGCGCGTTTCAACGCCACCGGAAAAGAGCAGGACGCGCCGGAAGATGCGGTCGCCTGAATCTGTCCGGAACGGAAGCTGCCATAATGTCCGGCAGAAACCTCCCCGACACTTTTCCGATTCAAAGGCCCAGGCCATGCATGCCGCAGCACGCCCCGGTATTCCCGGATTCCATGCAGCGAATCGGCTGATGCGCTGACGCAGGTGCGCCGATGACGCCGATGAACGATACGTCCAGCCGCCCCGCCGAGCCCTTCGCCAGCGGCGTACTGGTCAGCAAGTTGCGCCCGCCGACCCTGGCGTCCGGCACGCTGCCGCGCCGCAAGCTGCTCGATGCGCTCGATGCCATGCCGCAGTGGCGGGTTCTCCTGCTGCGCGCTCCCGCCGGATACGGCAAGACCACGCTGATGAGCCAGTTGTTCGAACGCCTTGCCGACGGCGGCGCGCGCTGCCGCTGGCTCACCCTGGATCCGCGCGACGAAGACCTTAACCACTTGCTGACGCACCTGCAGGCCGTCATCGGCCAGCCGTATCCTGAACAGTCCGTCCAGTCGCGGGAATCACGGGACTCGCTTGCCATGCCGCATATGCCGGACCTGGGCTTCTGGCTGAACGACGTGGGGCGCCTGCCGGAACCGCAGGTCCTGTTCCTCGACGAGCTGGAGTCGGTGCAGCAGCCCACGGCACTGGCGCTGCTGGGCCGGCTGCTGCGCTTTGCGCCCGACAACCTGCGCATCGTGATCGGCACGCGACCCGAATCCGGCCTCGTGCTCAGTCGCATGAAGGCCGGCGGCATGGCACTCGAATGGTCCGCCCGGCAGCTGCGCTTCGATGCCGACGAAACGCGTGCCTTCCTCCAAGGCAGGGGCGGCAGCGCCGCAGTACCGTCCGCCTGGCACGCGTTGCTGACGGAGCGCTGCGAGGGCTGGCCGGCGGTCCTGCGCCTGAGCGCGCTCGCGCTGAATCGCAGCGAAGCGCCGCACGGATTCATGGAAGTGTTGAAGGACGGCGCATCCGACCTCGCCGAATACCTCGCCGGCGAAATTTTTGAGCGGCAGCCCCTGGAGCAGCAGTCTTTTCTGCTGCGCACGAGCGTGCTGCGCTACCTTGAACCCGGCTTGTGCGATGCCTTGTGCGACTGCCGCGACAGCGCGCCGATGCTGCATGACATGGGACGGCGCAACCAGTTCGTGATTCCGCTCGACAGCCGCAACGGCGCGTACCGTTACCATCCTCTGCTGGCGGATTTCCTGCGTGCGCGGCTCGAGCGCCGTTTCCCCGGCATGGCCGAGCAGCTGCACCGCAAGGCCGCCACCTGGCTGGAGCGGAATGGCCAGTTGATCGAAGCCGTGGGCCACGCAATGGAAGCGGGCGACCCGCTGTTCGCCGCCGGCATGATGGACCGCAGCGCCAAGCACCTCGTCAAGGCCGGCAACCTTGCCACGCTGCTGCAATGGATCAGGCGCCTCCCTTCGCACATCGCCGACGACCATCCGGATATCGTCTGGGCCGCCGCCCGGGCGCATACCTACTTCCACCAGATCGATGAAGCGGAGGCGCGCCTGCGTCAGCTGTTTTCGCTGGCGCAGAGCAGGCCGTTCGACGCGCTGGTCTGGGAGGATTGCCTTTCCCTCGAAGCACTGATCCCGGCCGTGGCGGAAGACGTCGATCAAGTGATGGAGGCGACGGCCCGCAACCTGCCGAAAGTGTCGGGCGATTACGCGCTCGGCATCATGTCGAATGTGCGCGCATATG
>JAKACL010000215.1 GCA_021821425.1 Pseudomonadota bacterium | reverse complement strand
CGCTTCATGTCCGCATTTCCCCTCTGATACTACTGCGACCAGTTTAGGAAATTTTGGTGGGGTTTTCACACAGCCTCGCCGATGAGCGGAAGCACGTGGGACAGCCCGCTTTTGTCAGGAAACCGGCCTAGGTGGCTGAAGCCTGCGCATTTTCCAGCCATGCCTGCAAGGTCGTGCGCAAGCGGTCTTCCGCAGCCGGCAGCACCAGGGCGGCGTCGATGCGCAATCGCGCGCTGACCTTGTCGAGCACGGCCTGGTGGGCCGCTTCGTAGAAAACCAGGATGCGCGTGCCGGGCGCGCTTTGCACCGCGGCCAGCAGGGATTCGAGGTTGGACAGACGGTCGCGGAAGTCGGTCTGGTGGTAGAAGTCCGCGACGATGACGGCCGGCGGGGATTTGCGCACCAGGCTGATGGCCTTGCGTTCCGACCATTCGGTGACGACCGAGAATCCGAGTTCCTGGTACAGCTTCTTGTAGCCGGCCGTGCCGATGAAGGCGTTGACCATGAGCAGGCGGGGCGGCGCGCTCATGCAGCCGGTTTTTTACTGGCGGGTTTTTTGGCGGTTGCGGCCTTGGTCGAGGCTTTCTTGGGGGCGGCCTTCTTCTTCGCGGCGGGCTTTTTCGCGGCCGTGGTGTCGGCGTCGGCCGTCTTGGTCTTCTTCGCCGCCGCCGGCTTGGCAGCGGTCTTGCGCGCCGGCTTCTTGGCCGGGCCCTTGGCCACGCGCGCGGCGATCAGCCCGAGCGCTTCATCCAGTGTGATTTCTTCCGGCGTGATGTCCTTCGGCAGCGTGGCGTTGGTGCTGCCGTGCTTCACATACGGGCCGTAGCGGCCGCTGCGCACCGTGATGGCCTTGCCGTCCTCCGGATGCGGGCCCAGGTTCTTCAGCACCGAGGCGGCCGAGTCGCCGCGCGGCTCGCGCTCCATCGCCAGCACTTCGAGCGCGCGCGGCAGATCGATCTCGTACACGCTGTCGGTCTTGGGGATCGACTTGAACTTGCCGTCGTGCAGCAGATAGGGCCCGAAGCGGCCGTTGTTGGCGACGATCGGCAGGCCGGTGGTCGGGTGGTGGCCGACCTCGCGCGGCAACGACAGGAATTTCAGCGCCAGTTCGAGCGTGGCGTTCTCCAGCGGAATGTCCTTCGGCCACGAGGCGCGGCGCGGCTTCGGCGCCTTCTTGTCTTCCGGCATGTCGCCGATCTGCACATACGGCCCGAAGCGGCCCGACAGCAGTTTGACGTCGAGGCCGCTCGCCGGATCCTGGCCGAGAATGTTGTCGCCCTCGGCCGTGGCGGCGTGCAGCGGCCGCGTGTAATCGCAGTCCGGGTAGCCGGAGCAGCCGATGAACAACCCGCGCTTGCTCGCCTGCATGAACAAGGGCTTGCTGCACTTGGGGCAGGGCTCCATGATCGGGCAGCCGCGCTCGACGTCCTGCTTGGCTTTCAGGTCGCCGTCGAATTCCTTCCAGAACTCGCCCAGCAGGCGCGACCACACCCGCTTGCCGTTCGACACGTCGTCGAGCTTGTCTTCCAGCTTGGCGGTGAAGTCGTAGTCGACATAATGGCTGAAATGACGGGTGAGGAAGCAGTTGACCAGGCGGCCGATGTCGGTCGGCTGGAAGCGCTTTTTCTCCAGCACCACGTACTCGCGGTCCTGCAGCGTGGAAATGATGCTGGCGTAGGTCGAGGGGCGGCCGATGCCGTATTCCTCCAGCGCCTTCACCAGGCTGGCTTCGGTGTAGCGCGGCGGCGGCTGGGTGAAGTGCTGTTCGCCGTAGAGCCTGTCGACCGGCAGGGTTTCGCCCTCGACCAGCGCCGGCAATTTGGACTCTTCTTCGTCCTCGTCGTCCTGGTACACCGCGAGGAAGCCGGCGAAGGCCAGCGTCTGCCCGGTGGCGCGGAAGGTGCCCTCGCCCACCGTGATGTCGGCGGCGACGGTGTCGAACTGCGCCGGCGTCATCTGGCAGGCGACGGTGCGCTTCCAGATCAGCTCGTAGAGGCGGATCTGGTCGTGCGTCAGAAACGGCTTCACGGCCTCGGGCGTGCGCATTACCGCGGTGGGGCGCACCGCCTCGTGCGCTTCCTGCGCGTTCTTGGTCTTGGCCTTGTAGGCGATCGCCGCGGGCGGCAGGTAATCTTTATCGAAGTTAGCGCCCACATACTTGCGGATGTCGGTGATCGCTTCCTGAGCCAGGTTGACCGAGTCGGTCCGCATATAAGTGATGAGGCCGACCGGACCTTCGCCGAGGTCGACGCCCTCGTACAACTGCTGCGCGGTGCGCATCACGCGGTCGGTCGTCATGCCGAGCTGGCGGACGCCGGCCTGCTGCAGCGTCGAGGTGGTGAAGGGCGCTGCCGGATTGCGCGAGCGGCGCTTCTTCTCGATGCGCATCACGGTGGCATCGCGGCCCTCCAGCGTCGCCAGCCATTCCTTGCTGCGCGCCTCGTGTTCGACCGTGAACTGCTCGAGCTTCTCGCCGCGGAAATGGGTGAGTTTTGCGGTGAAAGCCTGGCTGCCTTTATGGCTGTCGAGGTGCAGCGTCCAGTATTCGCGCGGATCGAAGGCTTCGATCTCCAGCTCGCGCTCGACGATCATCCTCAGTGCCGGCGATTGCACACGGCCCGCACTCAAGCCCGGGCTGATTTTCTTCCACAGCAGCGGCGACAGGTTGAAGCCGACCAGATAATCCAGCGCGCGCCGCGCCTGCTGCGCGTCGACCAGATCGGAGGCGATTTCGCGCGGGTTGCGCACCGCGTCCTGGATGGCCGATTCGGTGATCTCGTAAAAGGCCACCCGCTTCATCGGCGTCTTGACCTTGCGTTCCTTGAGGATCTCGCTGATGTGCCAGGAAATCGCCTCGCCTTCGCGGTCCGGGTCGGTTGCCAGCAGCACCATGTCGGCTTTTTTGGCCGCCTTGACGATGGCCTCGACGTGCTTGGCGTTGCGCTCGATCACCTGGTACTTCATGGCGAAGGTTTCGGTATCGACCGCGCCGGTTTTCGGCTCCAGGTCGCGCACATGGCCGTAGCTGGCCAGGATGTCGTAGTCGTCGCCGAGGTATTTTTTCAGCGATTTGGATTTTGACGGCGACTCGACGATGACGAGTTTGGACATAGGGTTTTAGTGCAGACGTCCCGGCTCGTGGTTCAGCAACATGTCTTCCAGATGGGTGAAATGCTCGATCAGCCCGCGGCTCCACAACACGATCAGCGTCATCCAGCGCACGTGGTCGGGCTCGATGTCCTCGCCGGCCAGCGCCATCAGCCCGGAGATCACCCATTCGCGCGATTCGGGGTCGAGGATTTCGGCGCCGACCAGGAAGGACAGCTCGGCACGGCAGGCGTCGTTCAGGCGCTCGAGCTCTTCGGGCGCGTAATGGCGGTCGAAGGCCTGCGCCAGCCGGTCGTGCGTCGCGCTGCCGGACAGGTGGGCGTACCAGTCGAGCGCGGCGTGGATGTCGGCCTCCTCGAAACCGGCGGCAAACAGGCGCTTTTCAAGCGCATCGCGGTCTGGCGCGAGTTCGGCCATGCGGAAGCTTTCGTAGAGATAAACCAGGATGTCGAGCATAGGGGTCAGTGGATTTTTTGGTAGCGCCCGCCGGGCAAGGATGCAATACGCCCGTCCAGTTCAAGCGCCAACAGCTTCGCCGAAAGCGCTTCCAGCGTCAACCCGGTTCTTTGCGCCAGGGTGTCCAGGGTGACGGGCGCGCCGTCGAGCGCGGCCAGAACGGGATCGGTCGAATGCTCCGGCAAAGACGGTGGGGTCAGGCGCTGCGGCCACGCCAGTTCGTCGAGAATGTCGGCGGCCGACTCGACCAGCTTGGCGCCCTGCTTGATCAGCGCATGGCAGCCGCGCGCCAGCGGCGAATGGATCGAGCCGGGAATCGCAAACACGTCGCGCCCCTGTTCGGTGGCGACGCGTGCGGTGATCAGCGAGCCGCTGTCGGGTGCGGCCTCCACCACCAGAACCCCCCGGCTCAAGCCACTGATGAGACGGTTGCGGCGCGGAAAGTGACCCGGCAGCGGCGGCGTGCCGAGCGCGAACTCCGACACGATCAGGCCGTTTTCAACCAGCCGATGCGCCAGCGCCTTGTTGCGCGCGGGATAGACGCGGTCGAGCCCGGTACCGACGATGGCCACGCTGGATCCCGCCCCCGCGAGTCCGCCGCGGTGCGCCGCCGCGTCGATCCCGAGCGCAAGTCCGCTGATGATGGTGAGTCCGGCGTCGGACAGCGCGTGGGCAAACGCCTCGGCGTCGCGCATGCCCTGCGGGGTGGCATTGCGGCTGCCGACGATGCCGAAACCGGGCTGGTTCAGCAGCGCGCGCCGGCCCTTGCAGTACAGCACTGCGGGAGGATCGGCGATCTCCAGCAGGCTGCGGGGATAGTCGTCATCGGCCAGCGTCATCAGGCTGTTGCCGGGTTGCGCGAGCCAGTCCCGGGCGGCGGCCAGCGCGGCGGCATCGGGTTCGCCCAGCAGCGCGTCGCACTGGGCGGCGGACAGGTGCATCGTCAACGCGCTGCGGCCGGATGCCAAAACGGCCTCCGGAGAACCGAAGGCCGTCAGCAGGCGAAGCAGGCTGGTGTTGCCCACCCCTTCAGCCAGGGCGAGGCGCAGCCAGGGGTCGGTCACGAACGCGGCATCTTCTGCGTGCGCACGATCAGGGGTTCCTGACCGTATCGAGCAGGTAGACCGGCCCGTCGGACTGCATGATCAGCGCATACGACACGCGGTCGAACACGCGGTACAGCATCACCTGGCCGCTGTAGGCGTCGGGCAGCTTGACCGCCCGGTCGCTGCGGTTGCCGAGATCG
>JAKACL010000214.1 GCA_021821425.1 Pseudomonadota bacterium | reverse complement strand
GGCGATGAGCAGACCCATGGGGAACAGCACCTGGGCCAGCAGGTCGAGGTAAAAGTGGAAAGACATTGAGAAGGGGGAAGGGAGAAAGGGGGAGGGAGGGTGGGGCGTTTACCCTTCTCCCTTGAGCGCCGCAGGCGCGCTCCCTACTCCCTTCACAGCCGCTTCAGGTGCCGCGCGAAACCGGCGGGGCGGCCATGGTGTGGCGGCTGATGTCGGCGCCCTCCAGCCAGCGCTTGATGCGGTTGGCATCGCCCAGGCGTCCGTATTTGCCGACTGCATCCAGCAATACGATGATGACCTTGCGCTGCGCGATTTCGGCCTGCATCACCAGGCAGTGCCCGGCTTCGTTGATGTAGCCGGTCTTCGACAGGCCGATCTGCCACTCGCCTTCGCGCGTCAGACGGTTGGTGTTCACGAAAGCCAGGTTGCGCCAGTACACGCGCGTTTTCTTCTTCCTTTTGACGACCACCCTGTGCTTGCCGAGGCTGTAGTCGCCGCTGGTGGAGATCTGCCGGATGTCGGGGTAATAGCTGTAGGCGTGGTCGACCAGCTTGACCAGGTCTTCGGCGGTGGACTGGTTGAAGCTGGACAGCCCGGTCGGATCGACAAATAGCGTCTTGCGCATGCCCAGTTCCTGCGCCTTGCTGTTCATGGCGGCGATGAAGGCATCCAGCCCGCCGGGATAGGTGCGGCCCAGCGCGTGGGCGGCACGGTTTTCCGATGCGATCAGGGCAAGGTTCAGCAACTGTTCGCGCGTGTAGGTGGCGCCAACGGCAAGGCGGGAGCCGGTGCCCTTGAGGTGGTCGACGTCATCCTTCGTGATCTTGATGCGCGCGTCGAGTGGGGTCTGGGAATCCAGCGTGACCATGGCCGTCATCAACTTGGTGATGGAGGCGATCGGCGTTTGCAGATTGGGGTTTTTCGCGTACAGCGCTTCGCCGCTGTACTGGTCGTAGACCATGACCGAGAGCGAATTCAGTTCCAGATCGTTGCTTTGCGCGTAAGGGCTTGCGTAGCCGGCGACCGGCGCCTGGCCGCCCGCCGCAACTGCATGGCCGGATGCCAGAAAACCTAGGGTGATCATCAATAGATTGCGTAATTTCATTAGCCTGCCTCCCTGCTCGCGCAAGTCAGCCCTGCAACGACCGTTATAGGGCATAACTTTAATGACTGCGTTAATACAACGCTAGCCCATGCTCGTTGCGATTATTAACATATTTTCGATTGACCGCCAAACAAAATTAGTTATATATAGCAATAAGTTGGGAGGGTTTTCGAGATTTCACTCAAAAATGCAACGCCAAGTTTGCTGGAGATACACCCCGGGGTGCTGGCAAAACTCGTCTCCGCACTGGGGAGAGAGGGGCTTTCCGGAGCGGCGCTGGCGGCGCACACCAGCTTCGACGCGCAACTGACCCTCGCTGTGCTCAAGTGCGCCCGTCAGGCCGATGGGCGCGAAAATTCCTCCGAAGCGCCCTTGCTTGCCGATTCCGTCGAGCGGCTCGGCACGGATTTCATGCGCGCCCTCGTGCTGGCCGCATGCCCGCGATCGTCAGAGCAGCATGCCGCATGGGAAACCGGCATCCGCGTTGCCTATCTGGCGCGCCTCATCGCTGCGCACACCCGGGCCTGCGACGACGAGCAAGCCTGGCTGGCGGGGCTGTTGCACAACCTCGCGGATTACCCGGCATATTCCGCAGTCGGCAGACTGGAAGAGTGGCTGCTGGCGGCCGACCCCAGCGGTTTCGTCGCCGATGCCGTGCGCTTTTGCCGCGCATCGCCTGCACGGGTCAAATCCGCCCATCCGCTCGTCAGGGTGTTGCAACTGGCGACCTCGCTGATCTACAGCGTGCATGTCAACGGCAACGTGGGCGTGCGCGCATCGCTGGGTAGCCTCGGCATCGATGTCGCCGAGGTCGAGCGTCTGCAGACCGAGGCGGATTACCTGGCGCAGGAAGCCATCCATCGCTATTCAGTCCAGCAGGACGCGGCGATTTCTGCTGACGGCCTGGCGCAAGCCTATGCTGCGCTGGCGCGGGCCTTGACCCTGCAGGACTTCCTGAATCATGCCGCCGATCTCGATGCCTTGCCGCGCCGCGCCGCGCTTGCCATGCAGGCGCTGTTCGGCATCGGTCCGTCCGTGGTCCTGCGCGTCGAGGGCAATCTGCTCATGCCGGTGCCGTGGTGGCCTGCTCCGCCCGCCCTGGCGGCGCTTACGCTGCCGGCCGATTTCGTGCAGAGCGCACTGTCGCGCGCAGCCGGCGGGGCAACGGTATTCTGGCAGAACGCGTTGTCTGACCAATTTCCCGTGATCGACGCCCAGATCGCTCGATTGCTGGGCGCCGAAACCCTATTGTGCGAGCCGCTTGGCGTCGCAGGAAAAGCCCACGCGGTGCTGGTTGCGGGTAATGCGCCCGAGGCGACCGTCGAGTTGCCGGCGTGGAAAGAGTTTCTGCGCAGCCTGTCCGCACGCATTGCCCTGCTGGAGGGCGCCGCAGCTTCCCGGCCGGCAGATGCAGACACCATACCGCGCCAGGAAGTGCGCAAGGCGGTGCATGAGGCATCCAACCCGCTCACCATCATTCGCAATTACGTCAACCTGTTGTCGACAAAATTTTCGGCGGACCAGGACACCCAGCGCGACCTTGCCATCATCGGCGGCGAGATCGAACGCGTCGCCGGCATTCTGCAGGGCCTGGGCGCAAGGCGCGACGAGGGCGCTGCCGGCGACCCCGGCCCCGGCACCTGGGTGGACGTCAACCAGATCATTTCCGAACTGGTGAGGATGTCGCTCGACACCCTGTTTCTGCCGAACAGGATCAACGTGCAGATCGACCTCGATCCGGGCATAGGCAGCATCATCACCCAGCGCGATCAATTGAAGCAGGTGCTGCTCAATCTGGCGAAGAATGCCGTCGAGGCCATGCCGCGCGGCGGCAAGCTCAGCTTCGCCACCGTGCGCGGCGATCACGGCGGACAAGCCTGTGTCGTAATCCTGGTGCAGGATACCGGGCCGGGGTTGCCGCAGGAGGTGCGCGAGCAGCTGTTCAAGCCGGCGGTCAGCACCAAGGGCGGCGAGCACGCCGGCCTCGGCCTCTATATCAGCCAGAACCTCGTCAACGCCATGGGCGGCGCAATCGAATGCGACAGCGGCGCCGGCGGATCCACATTCAGGATTTATCTGCCCATGGCGGACGCGGGCCGGAACCGGGCTGCGCAGCAGCCTGGCGGCCAAAGAAAATAAATGGAGAGAACGATGCTAGCCACAACCGGTGAAGCCAAAACCAGCGTAAGCAGCCTGAACCGACGACAGCGCATCCTCATCGTGGATGATGATCCGCTGATCCAGGACAGCCTTTCGCGGTTGATCGGCGCGCAAAACTACGACGTGTCTACGGCGGGCGGCGGGCAGCAGGCGCTGGCGGCGATCGGCAGGATGCAGTTCGACGTGATCCTGCTCGATCTCAACATGCCGGGCATGGGGGGGTTGGAAGTGCTGACGGAATTGTCCGTGCGCGGTGTCGCCACCCCGGTGATCGTGGTTTCCGGCGACGACGCCATCGACAGCGCCGTCAGCGCGTTGCGCAACGGCGCGGCGGATTTTATCCGCAAACCCTACAAGCCCGAGGAGTTGCTGAAGCGCATCGACAATACGCTCAGCAACCACCAGCTGGAAAAGGAAAACGGCCAGATCCAGCAGCGCCTGCAGCAGTCGGAAAAGTGGCACCGCTTCCTGGTCAACACCTCGCCCGATTTCATCTACACCCTGGACGGCGAAGGGCGCTTCACCTTCGTCAACGACCGCGTGGAAAGCCTGCTGGGCTTCACGCGCAGCGAACTGGTCGGCCGTCATTTCGGCGAAATCATTTTTGAGGAAGACCTGTTTCGCGCCGAGCATGTATTCAACGAGCGACGCGCGGATACGCGCGCCTCGCGCAATGTCGAATTGCGCCTCAAGTGCAAGGACGGACAGCAGCGCCCGCGCGTGATGAACGGCCGTTATCGCACCGTGGAAGTCACCGCCACCGGCATGTACGAATTTCCCGAGTCGCGCTTCGAGAATCGCTTCGTCGGCACTTACGGCGTGGTCAAGGACATCAGCGATCGCAAGCAGGCCGAAGAGACCGTGCACTACCAGACCTACCACGATCTCCTGACGGGCCTGCCCAACCGCGCCAAGTTCCGCGACTACCTCGGCCGCGCGCTGGTGCACGGCAAGCGCAAGCAGGAGGCGCAGTCGGTCATGATCCTCGACCTGGACAATTTCAGGGTGGTCAACGATTCGCTGGGACACGGCGTGGGCGACGAACTGCTCATCCACATCGCCACCCGCTTGCGCCAGAGCCTGGGCGACGAAGACATCCTCGCGCGGCTGGGCGGCGACGAGTTCGCCGTGCTGCTGCCGAATGTTTCCTCGAGACTCGAAGCCACGGTGGTCGGCCACAAGCTGATCGAGGCGCTGAATGTGCCGCACCGCATCAAGGGGCACGAGCTTTACATCACCGCGAGCATCGGCGCGAGTTTCGCGCCCGAGGATGGCGCGGTGGCCGACACCCTGATCCGGCAGACGGAAATCGCCATGTACCAGGCCAAGTCGCAGGGCGGCTGCCGCATCCAGCACTGGCAGCCTGCCATGCAGGAAGCCTTCTCCGGCCGCATCCAGATGGAAGCCGACTTGCGCCGCGCGCTGGCCAGCGACGAGTTCGTGCTGTTCTACCAGCCGCAGGTGGACACCGTGACCGGCGCCATCAAGGGCTTCGAGGCGCTGGTCCGCTGGTGGCATCCCGAGCGCGGCATCGTCTTGCCCGATGCCTTCATTCCG
>JAKACL010000213.1 GCA_021821425.1 Pseudomonadota bacterium | reverse complement strand
CGCGCACGGGAATGTCCTCCCCGAACAGGCGCACTTCTGTGGCGCCGTCGACCAGCTTGCGTCCCAGTGTGCCCTTGGCCTGGAACCCCACGAAGATGATGCTGTTCTCGTCGCGCCCGAGATTGTTGCGCAGGTGGTGCTTGATGCGCCCGGCATCGCACATGCCCGAGGCGGCGATGATGATGGCACCGCCGGAGACGCGATTGATGGCCTTGGAGTCCTCGACTGTTTCGGTGAAGGTGATGGGCAAAGGGGTGCGATGGTTGGTGCGCAAATCGCGCATGAAGTGGCGCGCCTCCTCGTCCAGCAAGCGCTCGTGCTTGAGCGTGACTTCGGTGGCTGCCTTGGCCATGGGCGAGTCGACGAAAATGCGCGGCTTGGCCACCAGCCTGCCGTCCGCCGCCAGATCGGAGAGGATGAACAGCATGTCCTGCGTGCGTCCCACCGCAAAGGCCGGAATCAGGATGTTGCCGCGGCGCCTCTGCAGCGTGTCGTTGAGGGCGTCGACCAGCTCCTCCGTGGTTTCCTTGAGCGGCTTGTGCAGGCGGTTGCCGTAAGTGGACTCGACGACCACATAGTCGGCCTGTTCGATCGGCGTGGGATCGTTCATCAACGGGTGGCCGGGCTGGCCGAGGTCGCCAGAAAACACGAGCTTGCGCGTCGTCCCTTCCGTCTCCAGCCACACCTCGAGAATCGCCGAGCCGAGGATGTGGCCGGCGTCGCGGAATTTCACCCTCACCGTGGGGTGCGGTCGCACCTCCACGTCATAGCCCACGCCATGCAGCTGGCGCAGGCTGTTGCGCGCTTCCGCCACGGTGTAGATCGGGTCCACGCTCTCGGGGTCGCGCAGGGTTTCGCCGCGGCGCTTGCGCTCACGCGCCCATTCCGCTTCCTTCTCCTGGATGTGGGCCGAATCCAGCAGCATCACCTCCAGCAGGTCGCAGGTGGCACGGGTGGTGTAGATGGGGCCGTCGAAGCCTCTGGCCACCAGCAGGGGCAGCAATCCGGAGTGGTCGATGTGCGCATGCGTGAGCAGCGTGAAATCCAGCTTGCGCACATCGAGCTTCAGCGCCTCGCGGTTCTTTTCGTCCGAGCCCAGCCCCTGGAACAGGCCGCAGTCGACCAGGAAACGCACATTCTCCGTTTCCACCAGAAAGCAGGAGCCAGTCACTTCGCCCGCCGCACCGAAAAATGTAATGTTCATTGCCTGATTGTAGTTAAAAGCGTTTCCGTCACCTGCGACATATGCGTCATGTGCGTCTCATCGATCACATAGGGCGGCATGAAGTAAATTGTGGCGCCGATCGGCCGCAGCAGCGCGCCAAGCTCCAGCGCGCCTTCGGCAAAGTTGCGCGAAAAACCCGGCGCCGCATCCGCCACGTCGAAAGCCCAGATCATGCCCTGCTGGCGGAAATGCCGCACGCGCGGATGGCTGCGCACAGGCTCCAGCAGGCGCGTGAACATTTCGGCCCTGCCGCTGTTGGCGGCGATCACGTCGTCCTGCTCGAAAATCTCCAGCACCGCCAGCGCCGCGCGGCAGGCGAGCGGATTGCCGGTATAGGAATGCGAGTGCAAAAAACCCTTCGCAGTTTCATCGGCATAGAACGCAGCGTAGATTTCAACCGTGCTCAGCACGCAGGACAGGGGCAGATAGCCGCCGCTAATGCCCTTGGACAGGCACATGAAATCCGGGCGGATGCCGGCTTGTTCACAAGCGAACATCGTTCCAGTCCTGCCGAAGCCGACGGCGATTTCATCGGCGATCAGGTGCACTTGGTATTTTGTGCATAGCTCGCGCGCCTTGCTGAGATAAACGGGGTGGTACATCGCCATGCCGGTCGCGCCCTGTACCAGCGGTTCGAGGATGAAGGCGGCGATGCGGTCGGCATGCTGCCGCAAATGCGCTTCCAGAAAATCCGCGCAGCGCAGCGCGAAGGCTTCGGCGGACTCTCCCGCCTCGGCGCGACGAAAATCCGGCGACGGCATCTGCGCAGACTGACGCAGAAGCGGCGCGTACTGGTCCTTGAACAGCGCCACGTCGGTCACCGACAACGCGCCCACGGTCTCGCCGTGATAACCGTTCTGCAGGCTGATGAAATTGGTCTTGTCCGTTTTTCCAACATTGCGCCAATAGTGAAAACTCATCTTCAGCGCGATCTCGGTGGCCGACGCCCCGTCCGAGCCGTAGAACGCGTGGCCAAGGCCGGTCAGCTTCGCCAGCTTCTCCGACAGCTGCACCACGGGCTCGTGCGTGCAGCCGGCCAGCATCACGTGCTCGATCTTGCCAAGCTGGTCGATGATCGCCGCATTGATGCGCGGGTTGGCATGGCCGAACAGGTTCACCCACCAGGATGAAATCGCGTCGAGATAGCGCTTGCCGGACTCGTCGATCAGCCATGGCCCTTCGCCGCGCGCAATCGCCAGCGGCGGCAGATTTTCCAGATGCTTCATCTGCGTGCAGGGGTGCCAGAGGAACTGGCGTGAACGGTCTTGCAGTTGTGACATGCGTGAGGCGTGTGGCGTGAGGCGTGTGGCGATATTACACCCCCTTCCCCCTTCCCCCTTCCCTCAAGTGTATTCGCCGTCGGCAGGACTGATCTCTATGTAGAAGGGCGACATGTCCGGGTTGGGCTTGTCTTTCGTTGCCGTCTGTTTTTCACGCAGCACCATCTCCACCAGTGCGGCCTTGAGTTGGGCAGGGTCAATGACATCGGGGTACAAACGGTGCCGCTTCACCATTTCCGCCGCGCGCATGCGCGCATAAATCTCCAGTTCGCGCCGGGCTTCATCCGACAAGGTGTCCAGCAACAACAACCAGGGCGCCTGCCATTTCAGGTAATCAGCCACCAGCTGGCCATACGGCGCCTCATGCCGGTCCCGGAAAAGAAAACGGACCGGGAACAGGCTCGCTTCATACACATGGCCCGCCTCCCCGCCTTTGCCGCCGGGAAGACCCGTGCCGCCGCCGGCCATATTGCGTTCTATCCATTGCCATCCCCGGGCGCGGCTGTTGATGTAATTGCCCAGGCGAACGGCGCTATTTTCCGCGCCCGCCGCCTCGCTGCGGAAACTCTCCTCGGCGGCAAAGCCTGCGCGCCACTGCGTGGGCACTTCGGCGCGGGTTTCGTCGAGGCTGAGCGCGCTGTGTATCAGGGCCAGCGGCCGGCGCTGTTCGTCCAGCAGCCAGAGCTCATAATCATCCGCAAAGGAAAACGGCACATCGCGGTGATGCTCGCGCAGGTATTCGTAGACGATCTGCCCCTGCACCTCCATGCGCTTGAAATCGTCCGAGGGGTAAATCGGGCCGCGCTTGAGCCCTTCCGCCTCCGACCAGCTGCCGTAGCGGATGTCGCTGATCTGCGCCTTGCCCTTCAGCCCGATCGCGAGCGCCTCATTGGCGACATAGATATCCCAGTGCACCCCGTCCATGGTGACCGCCTCGGCGGAATGGTAGCGGATGACGTTGATCACGCCGCGAAACGGGTTCAACAGGCGCTGGGCATAACAAAAAATGCTCATGCCCCCATCTAGCCAAAAAGCCGCGAAATCCGCAAGCCGGGCTAAAAAACCGCCATATCAGTAGGGTGGGGTTGAAATTGTCATACTCGAGCCCTATCATTAGCAGCCTCCGGTCGAGAGTGCTAACAGCCTCCGGCCCCGTTTTTTGGTTCCGCCCCGCGGAAATACTTCAACTCATTGATTTTCAATGGAGATTAATAATGAAAATCCGTCCTTTGCATGACCGTGTCATCGTCAAGCGCATGGAAGAAGAGCGCAAGACTGCTTCCGGCATCGTGATTCCCGATTCCGCCACCGAAAAACCCGACCAGGGCGAAGTCATCGCCGTGGGTGCAGGCAAGAAAGACGACCAGGGCAAACTGATCCCCCTGGACGTGAAAGTCGGCGACCGCGTGCTGTTCGGCAAGTATGCCGGCCAGGGCGTCAAGATCGAAGGCGAGGAAGTCCTCGTCATGCGCGAAGAAGACATCATGGGCGTGATCGAGAAATAAATTTCTCAATTTGATTGAGCGAAGCAATCGCGTTCAACCCAACAGAATTCAAAGGAGTTAAAGCATGGCTGCAAAAATGGTTAAGTTCGGCGACGAAGCCCGCCACAAGATGGTTGCCGGGGTGAACATCCTGGCCAACGCCGTCAAGGTCACCCTCGGCCCCAAGGGCCGCAACGTGGTGCTGGACCGCTCTTTCGGCGCCCCCACCGTGACCAAGGACGGCGTCTCCGTCGCCAAGGAAATCGAGCTGAAGGACAAGCTTGAGAACATGGGCGCGCAAATGGTGAAGGAAGTCGCCTCCAAGACCTCCGACGTGGCCGGCGACGGCACCACCACCGCCACCGTGCTGGCTCAGGCCATCCTCAGCGAAGGCATGAAATACGTGGCCGCCGGCATCAATCCCATGGACTTGAAGCGCGGCATCGACAAGGCCGTCATCGCCATCACCGAAGAACTGAAGAAGATTTCCGTGCCCTGCACCAGTAGCAAGGAAATCGCCCAGGTCGGCTCCATTTCCGCCAACTCCGATTCCTCCATCGGCGACATCATCGCCGGCGCCATGGACAAGGTCGGCAAGGAAGGCGTCATCACCGTGGAAGACAGCTCCGGCCTGGAAAACGAACTGGAAGTCGTCGAAGGCATGCAGTTCGACCGCGGCTACCTGTCGCCCTACTTCATCAACAACCCCGACCGCCAGATCGCCCTGCTGGAAGACCCCTTCGTGCTGCTGCACGACAAGAAGATTTCCAACATCCGCGACCTGCTGCCGGTGCTGGAACAAGTCGCCAAGGCCGGCAAGCCGCTGCTGATCATCGC
>JAKACL010000212.1 GCA_021821425.1 Pseudomonadota bacterium | reverse complement strand
CGCATGGTAGTCGGGATGGCGGATGCGCACCTCGTCCAGGAACGTGGCGAGGCGCGGGCAGGCGCGGCAGTCGAGATCGAAGTCCATCGGAACCCACAAAAAACGCCCCACGGCGGGGGCGTTCATTGTACGCGCGGCGACGCTCAGCTTTCGATCGGCCCGGCGGCGGTCTGCATGTAGTTCTGCTCGCCCATGCGCTTGACGAGGTCGAGCTGGGTTTCGAGATAGTCGATGTGTTCTTCGGTGTCGGACTGGATGCCGGTGAGGATTTCGCGCGAGACAAAATCCTTTACCGTCTCGCAGTGTGCGATGGCCTCGATATACAGCGCGCGGCCGGTAAGTTCCAGCTTGAGGTCGCAGCCCAGGCACTCGACCACGTTCTCGCCGATCATCAGCTTGTTCAGATCCTGCAGGTTGGGCAGGCCTTCCAGAAAGAGAATGCGCTCGATCAGTTTGTCGGCATGGCGCATTTCCTCGATCGACTCCTCGTATTCGTGCTTGCCCAGGGCGGTCAGGCCCCAGTTCTTGTACATGCGGGCATGCAGGAAATACTGGTTGATGGCGGTGAGTTCCACCGTCAATGCCTTGTTCAGATACTGGATGACTTTCTTGTCGCCTTTCATGCCGCGCTCCTGATATTTATATTGAAAGCACCGGCGCGGTGCCGGTGCTGGATGATTTTATGGGTCTGCTAACCATTTTAGAGGATCGGTCAGGCAAGACAAGGCTGATTTGTAGCGGACGGGTATCAGGCCGCCGCCACGCTCGCGCAGTAAGCGTCTTCTTTGCGCACCTCGTTCACGGCTTCACGCAGCACATCCCGGGCGCAGCGCCCGCATTTGCCGCACTGGGTGGCGACGCCCAGCTCACGGCTCAGTTCGCGCATGCTGCACACACCCTCGGTGCGCACCAGGCGACGGATATCGTTATCGGTTACACCGCGACAAAGACAGACGTACATGTGTGCCTCCTGCTATCGGACCAGTTCGGCACATTCTAATTAAATGAGAATGATTGTCAATAATATTTTTATTTTGGCACGGATTTCGTCCGCATCTCCGCATCTCTTTGAGCATGAGGACGAGGATGGCAGGGGCGCCTTGCGGTGCTGCGCACCCCCTAAGCCTGGCCGAACTTGAAGGAAATCGGCTGCAAATCCGCTGACCGGTTCATGTTTCGCCGCTTTGCCGGACAATAGAATGACTATTGCCCGGCAAAATCGTCAAAACCGGTACGTGCCCAGCCGAATTTTTGCTTCGATGCTTCAAGTCCGGCAGGCTGCCAGCTGACTCCGGTCAGAACTGGTAGCCGACGCCGACGTTGAAGCCGTTCTGGTTCTTGCCGTCGTCGTTGTCCTGGTGCTGGTAGTCGGCCTTGACCACCACGTCGGGATGAGGCCAGAAGTTCACGCCGGCATCGATCTGCTTCTTCTCGCTGTTGCCGCTGTCGCCAGCGGCGTTGTCCCAGAGGTTGTAGCGGGCGAAGATACCCCACTGTTCGGACAGCTTGAGCGAAGGCTCGATATACCAGCCGAGTTGCTTGTCGGCCCCGATCGCTTCGGGCCCGCTGCCGTCCAGGTTCCATTGCGAATACAGCGCCTTGAGGCCGAACGGGCCCTTGGTGAACACGCCATGCACCTCGGCCAGCGTCGCGCTGCCTGCGGTCGCGTCTGTGCTCTGTGTGATATCGCTCTGGTACTGCAGTGAGCCTGCGAGCTCGAGGCCGGGTACTCCGGTCCATTTCAGGCGCGCGGTGTAGGCGAGATCGTCGGCCTTGGCGTTGCTGGTCTTCTGGCGGCCACCCCGCGGTGCGTAGCCCTTCGCCGCAGTGGTGGCCAGGCCTTCGTGCATGGCGAAATCGTAGCCGAAGCCGCCGCCGAGGTCGCCCGACAGCGCTGCGCCGCCTGCCCACCAGGTTGCCGGAATGATGTTGCCCTCGATCGGGTTGCGCTCCACGCCGTAGAAGGTCGGCGGCTCGTGCGTCTCGTTGATCAGGCCGACGGGCAGCAGGAACACCCCGCCCTTGACGCGATGGTTGGGCGTGAGGTCATACTCGACGTAGGCCTGCTCGAGTTCGATCTCGCCGTTGCCGCTGTCCTTGCTGAAGAAGCTGTGCTCGACCTCGATCTCGGAGAAAAAGCGGGTGCGCTCGTTGAAGGTATGGCCGAAGAACAGCACGAAGCGGTGCAGGTCGAATTCGTCCTTGTCCTTCGCACCGCCTTCACCCTCGAGGTTGTTGTAGTGCAGCTCCCCGTAGCCGCCGATGCGGGTGTTTTCCGCCCACGACGCTGAGCCGGTGGATGCGCTTTTTTCCACCTGCTCGCTGGTCGCGGCGACCTGTTGCTCGGTGCGCTTGATCTGGCCCTTGAGCGCCTGGTTTTCGGTTTCGAGCATGTTGAGGCGTGTTTCCAGCGCCTGCAGACGCGCCTCCATTCCGGTATCGGCGAGCGCCGGCGGATTCAGGGTCGACAGGACGGCCGCGGCGAGCGCGGTGCGGATCAATGGGTACTTCATGGTGACTCCCTTTCGTTCGTTTGAAAAAGGGCTGGCTGGGGCGGGTGCCCGTGGCTGGCGGGTTGAAAATCAGGTGACGTGTGTCCGGCCCTGCCGCTGCGACGTGCGGGCGGGACGGCGGCGGCCCAGGCGGACGTGGAGCAGCCCGGCCAGCGGCAGCGCCAATCCGGCGACCCAGTGGGCGGGCGGTAGCCAGGTTTCGCTGGCTTCGGAGACGAAGTAATACAGCGCATAGCCGGTGGCGGCGAGCCACAGCAGCCAGACCTTCATCGCCAGCCCGGAGCGGCGGTTCCTGCCGAGCTGCCAGGCGCGGCGGGCGTGGACGGGCAGCACCGAGCCGACGGCCACCAGCGCGGCGAAGCCCGCCAGTCCGTGCAGGCGCAGCCACCAGGCTTCCAGCGGATGGGCGGCGTCGCCGAATTCGCCCGCCACGCGCAGGAAATAATGAAACACCAGCCACAGCGCGCCCGATCCCCACAGGGCGAGGAAGATCGCGTACAGCGCGCGCTTGTGGCGGGTGCCCAGACGGATAGGCTGGGGGAAATGCGTCATGCGGCGGCGGCCTCCGGGTCGGGCAAACGCAGGTCGCGCCAGCCGTCGGGGCCGGACGCGCGCGCGCGGCAGTGGCCGGGCGCGCCGGGATCGGCGTCGAGCACGAGGGCGTGGGCGCCGAAATGCCGCAGCGCGGCGAGCGCCCCTGCGGGGTCGGCGTACACCACCTTGGTGAGCGCGTCGGCAACCGCGCAGCGGCCGGCCAGCACGCTCACGCTGCGGCCGCCGGCGCAGGGCTGGCGGGTGGCGGCGTCGATCAGCGGAGATACCGTGCGGCCGCGCACCCGGCGTGCGGCGTAATAGGTGGCCGAGGTGGCGACGGCGCCTTCGCCCAATTGGCACAGCGGCAGCAGGCGGGTCGCCGCGTGCGGGTGGCGCACGTGGATTGCTTCCTCGACGCCGCCGAACAGCCGCAGGTCGCCGCCGGCGTTGACCCGGCCGGTCGCCACGCCGGCCGCCTGCAGCGCGCGGATCGCGCAGTCCACCGCATAGCCCTTGGCGATGCCGCCCAGGTCGAGATGCAGCGGTCGGGCCAGCCGCACGCGGTCGCCGGGCAGGAGCTCGATGTGCCGCCAGTTCGCCTCCGGCGCGGGCTGCGCGAACCCGGCGTGGCGCGGCAGATAGCCGTGCCGCACCAGTTCCGGCGCGACGCTGACGTCGAAGCCGCCGCCGCTCGCCTCGGCCACCTCGCGGGCGAGCGCGAGCACCGCCCAGGTGTGTGGATGCACCGCGACGCAGTCCGCGCCCGCGCGGTTGAGGCGCGACACGTCGGAGATGGGATCGTGGTAGCTCATCCGGTCATGGACCGTCTGCACCGCCGCGAAGGCGCGGTCGATGGCGTCGTCGAGCGCCGCAGCCGGCGCGCCGCGGACGGCGATCTCGACCAGCGTGCCGAGGAGCGGGCGCGCGCGCGTGCGGGCGTGGCTGTACGCTGCGGTCGACGGGGCGCGGGCGGCGCAGCTCATTTCAGCGCGGCAGCGTGCAGCGCCAGGATGCGCCGCACCCCCTCGCTGATGTGCTTGCACGACAGCGTGGCGCCGCTGATGTTCTGGATGTCCTGGTCCAGCCTGAGCGGCGCGCCGTGCGTCTTGCCGTTGAACTGCGCGCGCCAGTTGGGGTTGCGCACCTCGCGGCCGTGGGTTTCGCGGTAGTCGAGGATTTCCACCCCGCGCACCGCGCCGGCGGCGTCGAGCGCGACGGCATAGGTGATGAACTCGTGCTTGCCGTACACCTCGTCCTGCACCACCCAGCCGACGTGGGTGCCGTTTTCGGACACTTTCCACACCGGCTGCCGGGCGTAGCGCATGCGCACGCCGGCGGCCTTTTCGACGAAGGCCTTCTGCTCGGCGGTGAGAAGAAAGGGCATCGGCGCGAAACTGTCGGCCTGCGGGAAGAACAGCTTCTGCGCCTGCCCGATGTCGAGGTACTGCACCGCAAAGGCCGGTGCCGCGACGAAGGAGGCAAGCGCCGGGGCGATCAGCCAGACGGGGGAATGTCGCATCGCCGTCGCCTCAGAAGTTGTAGCCGAGCTTGAAGCGCAGCTCGTGCTTCGTTTTCTCGATCAGGTGCAGGCTGTCGTCGGCCTGGTTGATGTACTGCTCCTTGCCGCCTGCGAGCTGCTCGAACCAGGTCAGCGTGGCCCACCATTTCTCGCCGCCGTAGTGGATCGAGGGGCCGGCGAACACGCTCCAGCGCTCCTGCCCGACCTCGGTTTCGAATTCGGTTTCGTACAGGGCCTCGGCGCCGGCATACCAGTTGGGGGCGAAGCGGTATGCCGCGCCGCCGCCC
>JAKACL010000211.1 GCA_021821425.1 Pseudomonadota bacterium | reverse complement strand
GAAGTCACCGTATAGCCGTGCGGGCCAGCAATCGCTTCGTAGCGTGGCAGGCGCGAGTGGAACAGGCGCGGAAACACCCAGCGCGTGAAATCGTCAGGCTCGATCTGCGCCACATAGTCGAGATTTTTTTCGCGCAGATATTCCGGCAGCTGCTCGGCCAGGAACGCCGGCCGGTAGTACAGCGGTTTCGGATCGCTCTGCGCGCGGCGGATGAGGGTGTCCTCCTCCTCGCGCGTGGTGGTCTGGATGTACAGGATCAGCGTGTGCTCGGCCAGCAGTTCGACCACGCCGGGCTCGTCGAGCTCGCACAGGCTGCCGCCGACGTCGTTGACGAAGTGGTGGTAGCCATAGATTTCCTGGCCCTTGCGGATGAACTCGGGCACATCGCGCATGGCGGCGATTTCCGCCGCGCGGTACATGGCCTGGCGGCGCGAAAACTCCTCGAGGCTCAACCCGCCCCAGGCCGGGCCGCCGAGCTTGCCCACGAAGGCCAGCACCGGGCCGAGGTCGTGGATCTTGATGTTGTTCTTGATGTCGATCCAGTCGTTGCGCAACAGGTCGCGCAAGAACGGCACCTGCATCGCCTGCTGCTTGATGATGTCGAGAATGGGCTCGTCAAGGTAGCGCGTGCCGATGCGATAGTCGCCGGAGAAATGGAACCAGTCATGGCCCCTGAGCATGCTGGAAATGTGGGTCTTGCCCACGCCCGACATGCCGAGCAGGGTGATGCGCTTGTTTTTCCAGTCGCGGAAGGATTGGGGAGTGAAATGCATGGGGCAGAGGGATTGCCAAAATGGTTTTAACGAAGCCTACCGAAAAACCATCGAATTAAAAAGCTCGCCCTCCTTGCGATACCCCGTCTTGGTGCGCGAAAGGCCCAGATGGCACCAAATCCGACCGCCGCGTTCCCGGTCGTAAAACCAACGCAGCCGGCATAAGCACCAAGAACCGCCAGCGCCGTGCTTTTGCGGTGCTGGGGCAATTTTTCCCATGGCTGGCATAGCCGTTGCTTTGCAATACACAACGGGAAAAGCGGCGCACCGTCGCCTGCATTTACCGCGAAGGAGGGCTAGGGTTCCGGTCCCGCAGGGGATGCTGGTCCGAGAGCCGCCGGCGCCGCCCACGGGCGGGGCTCCACGGAGGGACAAAAGCCCGGGAGACGCGTTTGCCGCTCTCCCGGGACTTTATAAACCTGACAACTCCACGGAGTACACCATGCAACTGAATGCCCTGCTGAAAACGCTGATCGCCGCCGTCACTGGCGTGCTCATTGCCGGTGCTGCCCATGCCGCACCGCCCACCGTGAAACTCGGCCTCACCACCTGGATTGGTTATTCGCCGTTCTACGTCGCCGACGCGCTCAACCTGTACAAGAAATATGATCTCAAGGTCAGCCTGGAAACCTTCACCGACCCCGCCATGTTGCCCTCTGCGCTCGCAGGCGGCGCCATCGACGGCGCGCTGATGACCTACGACCAGGTGGTCGGCGCTGCCGGCCAGGGTCAGAACTTCAAGGTGGTGATGCCGGTCGACTATTCCTACGGCGGCGACGCCGTGCTGGCCGACAAATCCATCACCAAAGTCAGCCAACTCAAGGGCAAGAAGGTCGCCTACGCACCGCTGTCGCCGTCCGACTTCCTGCTCGCCTATGCATTGAAGATCAACGGCATGAGCGACAAGGACATCCAGCCGGTGAACATGACGCCCGAGGCAGTGCCCGCGGCCATGGCTTCCGGGGCGGTGCCGGCCGGCGTCACCTACGAACCCAACGTGTCCCAGATCCTCGGCACCGGCAAGGGCAAGTTTCACGTGATCTACTCTTCGCGCGAGGCCCCCGGCATCATCACCGACGTGCTCGCCTTCGACGTCAAGCGCCTTGGCAAGGACGACAAGCAGATCATGGCCCTGATGCGCGGCTACCTCGACGGCCTCGCCTATATGAAGGCCAAGCCCGCAGAAGCCGCCAAGCTCATCGGCAAGGCGGTGGGCATATCCGACAAGGAAGCGCTGGAACAACTGACCGGCGTCTACAACATCCCGCTCGCAGAAATGTCCAAGACCTACGCCAAGGGCAAGGACACCACTTCCTTCTTTGTCAGCGGCGAAGTCATCAACGAGATTCTGATCAAGAACGGCCAGATCAAGAAGGCGGCCGCGATTCCCGCCACCCTCGACGACCGCTATGTGAAAGCACTGCTGAAATAAACAAACCGCGAGCCGCTCTCTTCGGGGGGCGGCTTTTTCTTGCTTATGCCCCAAGCCGACCACAAACGACTATTCCGCCAAGCCGACGGCGCCCTGCCCAATACCCTGGCGCTGGCCTATGCACTGACTGGCTATATTTGCGGATTATGGCTGATGGCCAACGCAACCTGGCCGCTGGCGCTGGCCGCGACCCTGTGGTTCGCGCACGCGCTCATCGTTTCCGCCTACCTGTTCCACGAATTCGCCCATCACACGATTTTCACCAAGGCCGAAGCCAACACCCGCGGCGGCGTGCTGATGACCTGGCTCACCGGCAGCTGCTATGCGCACTACGAGCACCTGCGGCGCAAACACATGCGCCACCACATCGACCGTGCCGATGTCATCAGTCTCGACACCAAGGCACTGCTGCAAGCATCGCCCGCCTGGGTGCGGCGCGGCGTGCTGGCGCTGGAATGGGCCTACGTGCCGGCGGTGGAGCTCTTGATGCACGCCTACGTCATCGCCCGCCCGTTTATCGATTCTTCGCGGCACGGCGAGCGCGGTCGCGTGCTCGCCATCCTGGCAATGCGCGGCAGTGCCTTCGCGGCGCTCGGCATCGTCGCGCCGCGCGCATTGCTGTTGTATGGCGTCGCCTATCTGGTCATGGTGACCGTGCTGCGCTTCGCCGACGCCTTCCAGCACACCTACGACGCCTATGCCATTCCCGACGGCGAGGCGGTGCCCGCCGACAAGCTGCGCGACAAAACCTACGAGCAGGCGCACACCTATTCCAACCTCGCCAGCCTGCGCTGGCCCTGGCTCAACCTGCTGCTGCTCAACTTTCCCTACCACAACGCCCACCATGAGCGGCCGATCGCTCCCTGGCACAAATTGCCGGCATTGCATCGCGAACTCTACGGAAGCGAACCCGTCCAGGTCGTTCCCATGTCGAAGCTGCTGCTGCCATTCCATCGCCACCGCATCACACGCGTGTTGTCCGACGACTACGGCGAGATCGATCCGCGCAGCGGCCGGACCGCAGGCTTCGTCGGCGCAGTGTCGGTGTCCTTCCTGACGGCGGTCTGAGATGACGAGCCTGGCGCTGCCCCTGCCCCGCCGCCACGGCATGGCCGTCTCCGCCCTGCTGGGCGGCGCCATGCTGTGGGGGCTATTCTGGTGGCCGCTCAAGGAATTGAATGCCATCGGCATCCAGGGCAGTTTCGTGCAGGCGGTCGCCTACGGCCTGCCGGCACTGGTCCTGCTGCCATGGGCCTGGCGTACGCGAAACGCGTGGCGGGAAAAAACTGCGCTGCTGCTGCTCATCTCGCTCCTGGGCGGCTGGGCCAACGCTTCTTTCGCCAGTTCGCTCACCTACGGCAGCGTGGTGAGGGTAATGCTGCTGTTCTACCTGGCGCCGGTGTGGACCATCCTCGCCGCGCGAGTCTTTCTCGATGAACCCTTCACCCGCCTGCGCCTGGCCGCGCTGGCCCTGGCGCTGGCCGGACTGGCATTCACGCTGGGCGGGCCGGATCTGCTCGATACGCCGCTTTCTGCCATCGACCTGCTGGCGCTGTCTTCCGGCCTCGCCTTCGCACTCAACAACGTCGCCATCCGTGTCGGCCACGGCCTGCCCGAAGCTGCGCGCGCGATCGCCGTATTCACCGGCTGCGCAATCATCTCGCTCGGCTTCATGGCCTGGCAGGGCCAGGCGGCGCCCGCGCTCGAAGCTGCGCACTGGCTGGCGCTGGCGGCGCTGGCGCTCGCCTGGGTGCTGCCCGGCATGCTCGCCACCTTCTACGGCGTCGCCCGCCTCGACGCCGGCAAGGCCGCCATTCTGCTGCTGGCGGAACTGGTGGTCGGCGTGGCCTCCGCGGTCATTCTCGGCAGCGAGAAACTGTCGATGCAGGAGGCGATAGGCGGCATGCTCATCCTCGCTGCGGCGGCTATCGAGGCGCGCACCGAGTCGACGGGGGGCGCGGCATGAGCCCGGCCCGCACCGCCTTGCTGGTGATCGACATGCAGCGCGACTTTCTCGACCTCGGCGGCTACGCTGCCGCAACCGGCATGGATATCTCCGCGCTGCGCCACCCCATCCAGGCCGTGCGCAGGCTGCTGGGCGTCGCGCGCCGGCTCGGCATGCTGGTGGTGCACACGCGCGAGGGGCACCGCTCCGACCTGACGGACTGCCCGCCCGCCAAGCTTGCCCGCAGCCGCGAAGCCGGCGCCGAAATCGGCAGCACCGGGCCGCTCGGCCGCCTCCTGGTACGCGGGGAATTCGGCCATGACTTCATCGACGAACTCGCGCCGTTGCCAGGCGAGCCGGTGATCGACAAACCTGGATATGGCGCCTTCCATCAGACCGATCTCTCGCAAGTCCTGCTCAACCGCGGCATAGAACATCTCATCCTGACCGGCGTCACCACCGAAGTGTGCGTCCACTCGACCCTGCGCGAGGCTGTCGACCGCGGCTACCGCTGCGCGCTCGCCAGCGACGCCTGCGGCTCCGCCTACCCGCACCTGCATACCGCCGCGCTGCAGATGGTGATGGTGGAGGGCGGCGTGTTCGGGCGCGTCGCCGATAGCGCGACTCTGATCACGGAACTCGAAAGCCGCCAGGAGGCCTCGCCATGACCCAGGTGCTGCGCATGTGGCCGCTGCTTACCGGCATGCACCGCTACGATAAATCGCTGTCCACGCGCAACCGCGGCCGTGGCGAG
>JAKACL010000210.1 GCA_021821425.1 Pseudomonadota bacterium | reverse complement strand
TGGCACTGATCCAGAAAATCGGCAGCGAAAAAGGCCGCCTGGTGTCGCGCTATCTGGCACTGCTGATCGGCCTGTGGGGCGGCGCGATGCTGCTCGGCGCGGCCGGCGGCGCGAACGATCCGCTGCGGCCGCTCGCCTTTGTGACAGCTAGCGCTGCGCCCGGGCAACCCCCCGTCGCGAACGATTTCATGGCCCGCTTCGCCCCGGTCAAGACCGAACAGGCGCTCGCCGCCCGCGTCGCCGAGGCCGGACAGCGCGGGCAGTGGACGCTGGTGGATTTCTACGCCGACTGGTGCGTGTCGTGCAAGGCGATCGAGCACGAGGTGTTTGCCGACCCGCGCGTGCAGCAGGCGCTGGCCGACGTGCAGTTGCTGCGTCCCGACGTCACCGCCAACGATGCGGACGACCAGGCGCTGATGCGCGCGCACCAGGTGCTCGGCCCGCCCACCATCCTGCTGATCGGGCCGGACGGCCGCGAGCGGCGCGTCGAACGCATCGTCGGCGAACTCGGTGCGGACGCCTTTCTCGCTCGCCTGGAACAGGCAGGGAAAGGCTGAACATGCTGTCACTGAACATCGGTCCCTTCGCACTCTCAAGCAGCGTACTGCTATTGCTGGCCGCCGGGGCGGTCGCGGCGGGCGCGGGCCGCCTGGCCGGGCGCCGCCAGAAAATCGGCATCGTCAACCCGCTGGGCGACATGCTGCTCGCCGGGATGCTGGCGGCGCGCCTCGCCTTTATCACGCTCTGGTTCGACACGTACCGCAATGCGCCGTTGTCGATGCTTGACATCCGCGACGGCGGTTTCATGATCGGACCCGGAATCGCGGCGGCGCTGCTGGTCGCGCTCTGGCACGGCTGGCGCCATCCGGTGCTGCGCAAGCCGCTGGCGGCGGGGCTGGCGGCTGGCGCGCTGGTGTGGGGCGCGCTGTTCGGCGCGCTGCGCATGACGGAACCGCCGGCGCTGCCCGCACTGGCGTTGACGTCGCTTGCCGGCGACCCGGTGAAGCTCGCCGCGCTGGCCGACGGCAAACCCCTGGTCGTCAATCTGTGGGCGAGCTGGTGCCCGCCGTGCCGGCGCGAAATGCCGGTGCTCGCGGCCGCGCAGCAACGCGAAACCGGGGTGAACTTCGCGTTCGTCAACCAGGGCGAAGATCGCGCGACGGCGCAACGCTACCTCAGCGAGGGACAGCTTGGCCTCGCCAACGTGCTGCTCGATCCCGCCGCCGCGCTCGGCCGCGCAGTCGGCTCCGGCGCGTTGCCCACCACCCTGTTCTACGACGCCGGCGGACGGCTGGTCGACACCCACATGGGCGAGCTGTCGGCGGCGTCGCTGGCGAGCAAATTGGGTCCCCTGCGCGCGTCCGCCGGTGCGGCGGGAAAAGACTGACGCGATGCGCAAAAAACCGCAGGCGTTGATTGCGGCGATGCCGGGCGCGATCCGGCGCGGCTGGCGCGGCCTGTCGGCACGCAAACGGACCCTTCTGGCGCTGGCGCTATGGGTGCTGGCATGGCAGGGGGTGCTGGCCGGCCTGCGCCTGATGGAGCAGCCCGCGCTGTCCGGCATGCCGGTGACGCTGCTGTCCGGCGAATCGACCACCCTCGCCGCGCTGGCCGACGGCAAGCCCATGGTCGTCAACCTGTGGGCGAGCTGGTGTCCACCCTGCCGCCGCGAAATGCCGGTGCTCGCCGCCGCGCAGCAACGCGAAACCGGGATCAGCTTCGTCTTCGCCAATCAGGGCGAAAACGCGGCGACCGTGCAGCGTTACCTGTCCGCCAGCCGGCTCGATCTGGCGAATGTCATTCTCGATCGCGACACCCGGCTCGGCTTCGTCGCCGGCTCGGGCACCTTGCCCCTCACCCTGTTCTACGACGCCGGCGGACGGCTGGTCGCCACCCATCTGGGGGCGCTGTCGGCGGCGTCGCTGGCGAGCAAATTAAGCCCCTTGCGCGCCCCCTGATTTCCCACGTCAACCCAAAGGAACGAAACACCATGATTAAAAAATCCACTCTCCTGTCCGCCGCCTGCCTGGCCGTGCTCGGCACCCTGCCCCTGTATGCCCAGGCCAAAGACTGGCCGGCGCCGATCAAGGCGATCGAAGCCCAGGGGGTCGAGGTGATCGGCACGTTCAAGGCGCCCGGCGGGCTGACCGGCTATGCCGGCGTGATCGAGATGCAGCCGCTGGCCATCTACCTGACCGCCGACGGCAAGCAGGCGATCGTCGGTTCCATGATCGACGGCAAAGGCAACAACCTGAGCCAGAAAGCGCTGGAGAAGCTGGTCAGCAAACCGATGACCGACCGGGCCTGGAAGCAGCTCGAGCAAAGCACCTGGGTGGGCGACGGCAAGAGCACTGCGCCGCGCATCGTCTACACCTTCACCGACCCCAACTGCCCGTACTGCAACAAGTTCTGGAACGACGCCCGGCCCTGGGTCGCGTCCGGCAAAGTGCAGCTGCGCCACGTCATGGTCGCCATCCTCGGGCCCACCAGCCCCGGCAAGGCGGCAGCCATCCTCGCGGCCAAGGACCCGCAAGCCGCCCTCACCCAGCACGAACAGCAGCATGCCACGGGCGGCGTCAAACCGCTGGGCCAGGTGCCCGAGAAAATCGGCGCGCAGCTCGACGCCAACCAGAAACTGATGCAGCAGCTCGGCTCCTCGGCCACCCCCACCATCTTCTACAAGGACGCCAGCGGCAAGCTGCAAAAAATGCAGGGCGCGCCCTCGGGCGAGATGCTGGCCAAAATTCTCGGCCCGCGCTGAGCCGGCCGGGGCGCGGCGGAAGCCAGACCGGGTCTCCGCCCGGACGTGTCACGCATGGATTCCGTTTCATGTTGAAACAGGGCGAGCAAAGCAGCGCGTAACGCATCGAACGCGGTACGGCGGAGACATATTGTTCCAGGCATCATTTAAAGCCACCCTGGGGTTGCGTTTTCTTGCGCGCGTACCGCCTGTCACAAACACGCGTACCGTTGACGGGGGTCTCGGGTCATTGGACTTTGCTGCGTAGCGCCAGCGGTTACCTGGCGCCCTTCTTGAGCCAGCTTCGTCCGTTATTGCGCATAGGGGACTCTACATAGAGGCCAGGCACCCACCCTCGGCAAGCCCCCTTCCTTTGCACCGCTGTTTTGCGACCACATGGCTCATGCGCTGCATTGTAAAAAGTTCAAGAAAGCTTCATTCCCCCTTTACAACCCAACCGCACAATCCGTCATGCCCAGCACGTCCATGGCGTGGTTTCCACCCGTGTGAAAGCCAACCTGTTCGGAGTTGCCCCCAGCTGCGGAACGGGCCTATGTGTGAACTCGGCCGGGCTACGAAATTCCTTCGAAGCCGCGGGCTGTGTTTCCTCAAAAATGTTCTTGATTCCAGTCTAATTGAGGAGCTTCCATGTCATCTCACCATAACAAATCGCGCCGCCAGTTCATTCAGTCCACCGGTCTGCTGGTTGGCGCCGCCGCCTTCCCCGCAGTTGTGATGCGCCCGGCACAGGCCGCACCGGCCATCGTTACGCTGGATGGCGCCCGCCCCCAGCTTGCACAGGGCATCCAGATCGGCGATGTGCGCGCCAATCGCGCGCTGATCTGGAGCCGTTCCGACCGGCCCTCACGGATGTGGGCGGAATATGACTTCGACCCCGATTTCGCCAACCCGACCCGGGTGCGCGGCGCCTACGCGCTGGAAACCACCGACTACACCGCGCGCCTGGATCTCACCGGCCTGCCAGCCGGTCGGGATGTGTTTGTGCGCGTGCAGTTTCAGGATTTATCCAACGAGCGCGTGATGAGCGAGCCGGTACTCGGGCATTTCCGCACCGCGCCGGAAGAGGCGCGCGATATCCGCTTCCTGTGGTCGGGCGACACGGCCGGCCAGGGCTGGGGGATCAATCCGGAATTCGGTGGCATGAAGATCTACGAAACCATGCGCCAGACGCAGCCGGATTTTTTCATCCACAGCGGCGACAACATCTACGCCGACGGCCCGATCAAGGAATACCAGAACGCCGAGAACGGCTTGGTCTGGCATAACCTCGTCACGCCGGAAGTCTCCAAAGTGGCGGAAACGCTGGACGAGTTCCGCGGCCGCTACAAATACAATCTGCTGGACGAGAACGTGCGCCGCTTCAACGCCGAAGTGCCGCAGATCTGGCAATGGGACGACCACGAGGTCGTCAACAACTGGTCGGATTCCAAGGACCTCATGGCCGACGCGCGCTACACCGAAAAGAACGTGCCGCTGCTGGTCGCGCGGGGCACCCACGCCTTCCTCGAATACGCGCCGATGCGCTACCGCGGCACGGAGGAAAGCGAACGGGTCTACCGCCATATTCCCTACGGCCGCCTGCTCGACGTGTTCGTGCTCGACATGCGCAGCTACCGCGGTCCCAACACCCACAACCGCCAGGCCGAGCCCGGCGCCGAAACGGCATTCCTCGGTGCGGAGCAGATCGAATGGCTGAAGCGCAAGCTGCGCGAGTCGAAGGCGGTGTGGAAAGTCATCGCCGCCGACATGCCGCTCGGCCTCAACGTCAGCGACGGCACCGACGCCGAGGGCCGCCCGCGCTGGGAGAATTCCGCCAACGGCGACGGCCCGGTGCTCGGCCGCGAATTCGAGATCGCCGATATCCTGCGCTTCATCAAGCACCAGCGCGTGGACAATGTGGTGTGGTTCACCGCCGACGTGCACTACTGCGCCGCGCACTACTACGACCCGAACCGGGCGCAGTTCCAGGACTTCGAGCCCTTCTGGGAATTCGTCACCGGCCCGCTCAACGCCGGCAGCTTCGGCCCCGGCAAGCTCGACAACACCTTCGGCCCCCAGCTGGTGTTCCAGCAGTTCCCGCCCACGCAGAACCTCTCGCCCTTCGCCGGCCTGCAGTTCTTCGGGCAGGTCGACATCGACGGCCGCACCGCCGAGATGACGGTCAGCCTGAAAGACATCGACGGCGCAACGGTATACA
>JAKACL010000209.1 GCA_021821425.1 Pseudomonadota bacterium | reverse complement strand
TTCCTTTCTTTGCTTCTTGATCTCGCCGGCCAACTTGGTCAGAACCTTCTGGCGCGACTGCTTTTCCCTCAGCAGATTTTCGCGCTCATTGAGTTGCGCCCGGCGGATCTCGGCCAGGGCACGGTCCTTCTCCGCGGCCGACTCCCTGAGTTCGGCCAGCCTGTTCAGGCCGCGGCGCAGTTCGTCGATCAATTGCATCTGCGCGCGCGACAGATAGGAGAGGTAATACAGATCGCGCGCAGCCTGGCTGGGATTCTCGCCGTTCAACATCAGTTTGAGCGAATCGCCGCCCCCGCGCATGTACGCCTGCTTCAGCATTTCGCTGAGGCGCTCACGGCGCTGCTGTATGTCGGCACTGACTTGTTCGGCTTCGGTCGTGGCCGTCCTGATATCGGCCTGGGCTTCGCGCTGTTCGCGCTCGAGCTGGTGCAGCTTGCGCCCGGCTTCGCTGATGGCGCGCTCCGACTGCTTCAGGGCATCCGCCGCCTCGGCACTGGACTCGCGCGTGCGCTGGTATTCCTGCTGCAGTTTCTGCAGCCGCTCGCGCAACGACTGCAAATCGGATTTGCTGTCCGCCCATGACGGCTGGGCGATAAGTGCAAAAAAAGTCAGGAAAAGAGGCGCGCAGCGTTTCACTCGAAACTGATTAGCGGTTCGCCGCGCATTTCCACGGGCTGGGGCAGGCCCATCATTCGCAGCAGCGTGGGGCTGATGTCTTCCAGTGCGCCGGTCCGCGCCAACGCCGCGCGGCGCTTGCCTATGTACAGCAACGGCACGAGATTGGTGGTATGCGCGGTATGCGCCTGCCCCGTGGTCACATCCATCATGAACTCGGCATTGCCGTGGTCGGCGGTGATCAGCACCTCGCCACCGCGCGCGAGCTGCGCTTCCACCACGCGTCCCAGGCAGATGTCGACCGCCTCGATGGCACGCTTGGCCGCCTCGATGTCGCCCGTGTGTCCCACCATGTCGGCATTGGCGTAATTGCAGATGATGGCGTCATACTGCTGGCTGTCGATGGCGGCGACCAGCTTGTCGGTCACTTCAAAAGCGCTCATCTCCGGCTTGAGGTCGTAGGTCGCCACGTCCGGCGAGGGCACCAGGATGCGATCTTCGCCCGGATAGGAAACCTCCTCGCCACCGTTGAAGAAAAATGTGACATGCGGATATTTCTCGGTTTCCGCGATGCGCAACTGGTGCAAGCCCAGGTTGGCAATGTATTCGCCAAAGCCGTTGCGGATGCGCTCCGGCGGGAAGGCCACCCGCACGTCGAATTCGTCGCTGTAGCCGGTCAGCGTGCAGTATGCGGAGAGCTTCGGCGTCACCTCGCGCTCAAACTCGCTGAAGTCCGGCTCGATGAAGGGGCGTGACAACTGGCGCGCGCGATCGGAGCGGAAATTCATGAAGGTGATGGCGTCGCCATCCTTCATGCCCACCGGCTTTTGCCCGGGCGGGACAATGGCCGTGGCTTTCACGAACTCGTCGCTCTCGCCGCGCGCGTAGGCCTTTTCCAGGCCCTCCTGTGCAGTTGCGGCCGAATAGTCAGCCTTGCCCTGGGTCAGCAGATCGTAGGCCGACTTCACGCGCTGCCAGCGGCGATCGCGATCCATGGCGAAGTAGCGGCCGATGATGCTGGCGATGCGGCCCTTGCCCACCTCGGCGATTTTTTCCTGCATGCGGGCGATGTTGACTTCCGCGCTCTTGGGAGGCGTGTCGCGGCCATCCAAAAAGGCGTGGATGTAGATTTCCTCCATGCCCTCGTCGGCCGCCATCTGCAGCATGGCATGAATATGCCGTTCATGGCTGTGCACGCCGCCGTCGGACAGGAGACCCAGGATGTGCAGCGCTCCGTTGTTGTCCCGGGCCGCCTTGATCGTGGCCTTGAGCATGGGGTTGGAAAAAAAGGCGCCGGACTCGATGGCATGGTCGATGCGCGTGTACTCTTGATACACCACGCGCCCGGCACCGATATTCAGGTGCCCCACCTCGGAATTGCCCATTTGTCCCTTGGGCAGGCCGACTTCGCCCTCCGAGGCGTGGATGAGGGTATGCGGGTATTGGTTCCAGTATTTGTCCCAGTTGGGTTTCTCGGCCAGCGCGATGGCATTGTGCGCGCGTTCGGAACGGCAGCCGAAGCCGTCAAGAATAATCAGCAGGACGGGGTTTACTTTCATCAATAAAACAGTTCACAAATAATATTTTTTCGATTAAGGTTAATCACTATATACCGATATACCTTATCTAGACTGATTCTAAATTTTACACGAGGCATGACCATGGTGCGAGCGCAGGAAACCGACGACCTGGAATTATTGGACAAGGAAGAACACATCGAGCAGGCCTCGCGAGCCATGAAGGCGATGTCGCACCCGCTGCGCCTGAAAATCCTGTGCGTCCTGGGCGACAAGGAAGTCAGCGTGCAGGACATCGTCGACAATGTCGGCACCTCGCAAAGCAACATCTCCCAGCATCTGGCCATCCTGCGCGACAAAGGCGTGCTGAAGACCCGCAAGGACGCCAACCGCGTCTATTACCGCGTGGGCGATACCCGCACGCTCAAACTGATCAGCATGATGCGCGACGTCTTCTGCGGTTTTACCAAATAAGCCTTGGCTTCCCATATAGCCATGCAGAAAAGCCCGGCGTGTCCGGGCTTTTTTGTTGTACAGTGGGGCTAAGGACTTGAATAATATAGTCTATTAGCATATTCTAATGGACCATTCAGGAGGCCCGTTAATGCGTTTTCTTGCACTGCCTGTCATGCTTGTCAGTTGCCTGCCCGCCTGGGCCGCACTGCCCTTCCCCACCGCCAAAGTCGGTTACCAGAGCGTCGACAAATCCTATTCCACCGAGGCCACGGTCGAAGCCGTGCGCCAGTCCACGGTATCGGCCCAGGTATCGGGGCGCATCACTGCGGTCAATTTCGACGTCGGTGACAGCGTCAAGGCCGGGCAAGTCATCGTGCGCATCGACCCCTCCGAACTCAGCCAGGCCGTGGCCGGCAGCCGCGCCCAGGTGGCCCAGGCCGAAGCCCAGCTTGCCAACGCCAAGGCCAATTACGAACGCCAGGTGCAGTTGTTCCAGCAGAAATTCATTTCCCAGGCCGCGCTCGACCGCGCCACCGCCGAATATCGCGCCTCCCAGGCCGCGGCCCAGGCCGCCATCGCAAGCGCAGGACAAACCTCGACCGTGCGCTCCTACACCACGCTGACTGCGCCATTTTCCGGCGTGGTGATGGAACGCCACGTGGAAGTGGGCGAAATGGCCACGCCCGGCAAGCCGCTGATGACCGGCTTCGACCCCACCGACCTGCGCGTCGTCGCCAACATTCCGCAATACAAGCTGGCCGAGATCCAGAAGTCCGCCAAGGCCTCGGTGGAAATCCCCTCGCTCAACAAGTGGATCGAGGCCAAGGGCATCACCGTATTGCCCTCCGCCGACACCGCCACCCACACCATCAAGGTGCGCCTCGACCTGCCGGAAGAACTGGGCAGCGGCGTGATCCCCGGCATCTATGCCCGCGCCTATTTCGCCACCGGCGAAACACGCAAGCTGGTCATCCCCGCCTCCGCCGTGCTGCGCCGTTCGGAAATCACCGGCGTCTACGTGGTCGACGCCAAGGAACGCGTGAGCCTGCGCCAGGTGCGCCTGGGCGACCCCACGCCCAAGGGCGAGGTCGAAGTGCTGGCCGGGCTCAACCCCGGCGACGTCATCGCGCTCGATCCGGTCAAGGCCGGCATCCACGCCAAGAGCAAGGCCGGCAAGTAATCCGTTCCTGACACAACAAAAAGGAGAACACGCATGGGAGTGTCGGGACGCATTGCAAAATTCTTCCTGAATTCGCAGTTGACGCCGCTGATCGCGCTGATGGCTGCCATCCTTGGCCTCTTCGCCATCGCGGTGACGCCGCGCGAGGAAGAGCCGCAGATCAACGTCACCATGGCCAACGTGTTCATTCCCTTCCCGGGGGCCTCGGCCAGGGACGTCGAGCAGCTGGTGGCCACGCCGGCCGAGCAGGTGCTGTCGCAGATCGCCGGCATCGAGCACGTCTACTCGGTATCCAAACCCGGCATGGCGGTGCTCACCGTGCAATACGAAGTGGGCGAGGACCGCACCCAGGCGCTGGTGCGCCTGTACGACACAATCCAGTCCAACCGCGACTGGGTGTCGCCCAACCTCGGCGTGGGCGAGCCCATCATCAAACCCACCGGCATCGACGACGTGCCCATCGTCACGCTCACGCTGTGGACCCAGGACGAAACGCGCGGCGCGTATGAGCTGCAGCAAATCGCGCATGCGGCCGAGGTCGAACTCAAGCGCATTGCCGGCACGCGCGAGGTGTACACCATCGGCGGGCCGAACAATGTCGTGCGCGTCGTCATGGACCCCGAACGCATGGCCGCCTTCGGCATTTCCGCGCAGGACATCCGCGATGCGCTGCAGGTTTCCAATGCCTCGCAACCGGCAGGCACGCTGACTTCCAATAACCAGGAAATCCTGGTCCAGACCGGCACCTTCCTCACCGGCCCCGCCGATGTCAAGCAACTCGTGACAGGCGTCTATCAGGGCCGCCCAGTGTTCCTGAATGACATTGCCAAAGTCCTTGCCGGCCCGGACCAGCCCTCCAACTATGTGTGGTTCGGCCCCGGCAAGGGCGGCGCGCATGGCAAACTCGCCGGTCAGACCTTCCCCGCCGTCACGCTTGCCGTATCCAAAAAACCGGGCGAAAACGCAGTCGACATCGCGGAAAAAGTCATCGAGCGCGTGGAATCGCTCAAGGGTGCCATCATCCCCGCCGGCGTCGAGGTCAGCGTCACGCGCGACTACGGCGCCACCGCCGACGACAAGGCCAAGAAGCTCATCCAGAAGCTGATTTTCGCCACTGCCTCGGTGGTGCTGCTGGTGCTGTGGGCACTGGGCAAGCGCGAGGCCGTCATCGTCGGCGCCGCGGTGCTGCTCAC
>JAKACL010000208.1 GCA_021821425.1 Pseudomonadota bacterium | reverse complement strand
CCATCGCCAAGGCCGGCTCGATGCTGGGCTCGGGCGCGGTCATCGTGATGGACGAAACCGTGTGCATGGTGCGTGCGCTGGAGCGGCTGTCGTATTTCTATTTCGAGGAATCGTGCGGCCAGTGCACGCCCTGCCGCGAGGGCACCGGCTGGATGTACCGCATCATCCATCGCATCGAGCACGGCCAGGGCCGGCCGGAAGACCTGGAATTGCTGAATAGCGTGGCGGGCAAGATCGGCGGCCACACCATCTGCGCGCTGGGGGACGCCGCGGCGATGCCGGTCCAAAGCTTCCTCAAGCATTTCGGCGACGAGTTCGCGTACCACGTCGAACACAGAAAGTGCATGGTCTGATCGGATGGCTACGTTGACTATTGAAATTGACGGCAAGGCGCTCACGGTTGAGAGCGGCGACACCATCATGGATGCGGCCAACGCGGCCGGCATTACGATCCCGCATTTCTGTTATCACAAGAAGCTGTCGATCGCGGCCAACTGCCGCATGTGCCTGGTGCAGGTGGAAAAGGCGCCGAAGCCACTGCCGGCGTGCGCGACGCCGGTGACCGACGGCATGAAGGTACAGACCCGCTCCGACTACGCGATCGCCGCGCAGAAGAGCGTGATGGAATTCCTGCTGATCAACCATCCGCTCGACTGCCCGATCTGCGACCAGGGTGGCGAATGCACGCTGCAGGACCTTGCGGTGGGCTATGGCGGCTCGTCGTCGCGCTACCAGGAACTCAAGCGGGTGGTGCGCGAGAAGAACCTCGGCCCGCTGATCGCAACCGACATGACCCGCTGCATCCACTGCAGCCGCTGCGTGCGCTTCGGCCAGGAAATCGCCGGCATCATGGAGCTCGGCATGGCCGGGCGCGGCGAACACACCGAGGTCATGCCCTTCCTCGAATCGCAGGTAGCGTCCGAACTGTCGGGCAACGTGATCGACCTGTGTCCGGTCGGTGCGCTGACCAGCAAGCCGTTCCGCTACACCGCGCGCAGCTGGGAACTGTCGCGCCGGCCCTCGATCAGCCCGCACGACAGCCTCGGTTCCAACCTCGACGTCCACGTCAAGGACAACAAGGTGATGCGGGTGCTGCCGCGCGAGAACGAAGACGTCAACGAATGCTGGCTCGCCGACCGCGACCGCTTTTCCTACCAGGGCCTGAACACCCCGGAGCGGCTGACGCAGCCGATGATCAAGCAGAATGGCCAGTGGGTCGAGACCCCCTGGCAGGCGGCGCTCGAGTATGTTGCCGACAAGCTGAAGGCCATTCCCGCGGAGCAGATCGGCGCGCTGTCGACGCCGTATCGTCCCGCGGAAGAGCTCTTCCTTCTGCAGAAGCTGATGCGCGGTCTGGGCAGCGGCAACGTCGACCACCGCCTCCGGCAGTCGGACTTCTCGCTCGACGACAAGGCGCACGGCGGCTTCTGGCTGGGCATGCCGGTAACCTACATGTCGCGGCTGAACCGCATGCTGGTGGTCGGTTCGAACCTGCGCAAGGACCATCCGCTGATGGCACACCGCATCCGAGAATCGGTGCGCTGGTACGGCGAGCTCAACCTGATCAACGCGGCGGAAGACGAATTTCTTGGCAAGGTTCACGCCAAGCGCATCGTCGCGCCGTCGCAGCTTGCAGCGTCGCTGGCGGGCGTGTGCCGCGCGCTGGCCGAACTCAAGAATCTGCCGGTGCCCGGAATTGCAGCACACGGTGTCGCCGACGACATTGCGAAGAAAATGGCCGAGAGCATCGCGGGCGGCGAGACGCGTGCGGTCTTTCTCGGCAACATGGCGCAGCACCACCCGAGCTATGCGCAGATCCATGCGTTGGCGCAGGAAGTGGCGAAGCTCGCCGGTGCCAGCTTCGGCGTCTTGGGCGAGGCGGCCAACAGCGTCGGCGCCGTCGCGGTGGGCGCGATTCCGGGCCGTGGCCCCTTGGGGCAGACCGCGATCAAGGGCCTGAACGCGCAGCAGATGCTGACCGTGCCGCTGTCCGCTTACCTGCTGCTCGGGGTCGAAGTCGAGCTCGACACCCATGACCCGGTGACCGCGATGTCCAGCATCAATGCCGCGGACTTCGTTGTGGTGATGGCGCCCTACAAGGGCAAGTCGCTCGACTATGCCGACGTGCTGTTGCCGATTGCACCGTGGACCGAAACGTCCGGCACCTTCGTCAATACCGAAGGCCGGGTGCAGAGCTTTGCCGCCGTGGTCAAGCCACTCGGCGAAACCCGTCCTGCCTGGAAGGTGCTGCGTGTGCTGGGCAATCTCCTGGGCTTGGCCGGCTTCGATCACAACGACAGCAAGGAAGTGCTGCGCGACGCGCTGGGCGATACGCCCACCGGCAACGTACAGGCCTTCCTCAGCAATGAAGTCAGCGGGGTGGCGCCGGCACAGCCGCAGGCAGTCAGCGGGCTCGAGCGTGTCGCCGAAGTGCCGATCTATCAGACCGACGCCGTGGTGCGCCGCTCGGCCTCGTTGCAGATGACGCAGGATGCCGCGCTGCCGGTGGCGCGCATGCACGGCAACCTGATTGCGAAGCTGGGGCTGACGGAGAATGGCCGCGTCTCGGTGCGCCAGACGGCGAGCGCGCTGACCCTGAAAGTGCAACGCGATGATTTGTTGCCCGACAATTGCGTGCGCATTCCCAGCGGCCACCCATTGACGGCGGGGCTGGGTCCCATGTTCGGCCCGATCACGGCGGAGCCGGTCTGATGGAGAGCGTGGGCATGGACTGGACCGCCATACAAACCGTCGTCTGGACGCTGATCAAGATCATGGCGCTGGTGGTGCCGCTGATGCTGGGCGTCGCCTACCTGACCTATGCGGAAAGAAAGATCATCGGCTGGATGCAGGTGCGCATCGGTCCCAACCGCGTGGGCTTCCATGGGCTGCTGCAGCCGATTGCGGACGCAGTGAAACTGCTGATGAAGGAAATCATCATTCCGTCCGGCGCCAACAAGGGCCTGTTCATCCTCGGCCCCATCCTCGCCATCGCGCCGGCATTGGCGGCGTGGGCGGTGATTCCGTTCACCGACAGCCTGGTACTGGCCAACATCGATGCCGGCCTGCTGTACGTGATGGCGATTACCTCGATGGGCGTCTACGGCGTCATCATCGCGGGCTGGGCGTCCAACTCCAAGTACGCGTTCCTCGGCGCGATGCGCTCGGCGGCACAGATTGTGTCGTACGAAATCGCGATGGGCTTCGCGCTGGTCGGCGTGCTGATGGCGGCGCAGTCGCTCAACCTGATCGACATCGTGCAGGGCCAGTCGGGCGGCCTGCATCAGTGGTACATCTGGCCCCTGTTCCCGCTGTTCATGGTGTACCTGATCTCGGGCGTGGCCGAAACCAACCGTGCGCCGTTCGACGTCGCCGAGGGCGAATCCGAAATCGTCGCCGGCTTCCATGTGGAATATTCGGGCATGGCGTTCGCCGTGTTCTTCCTCGCCGAATACGCCAACATGATCCTGATTGCCGCGCTGACCACGATCATGTTCCTCGGTGGCTGGCTGTCGCCGGTCGAATTCCTGCCGGACGGCATCGTCTGGTGGCTGCTGAAGACCGGCTTCGTGCTGTTCCTGTTCCTGTGGTTTCGCGCCACCTTCCCGCGCTATCGTTACGACCAGATCATGCGCCTGGGCTGGAAGGTGTTCATTCCCATCACCATCGTCTGGATCGTCGTCGTCGGCGGCATGATGCAGACGCCGTATGGTTATCTCTTCCATTGAGGCGGCCATGAGACGGCTATCCCTACTATGAAACGAGTGGCGCATTTCTTCGGCAGCCTGTTCCTGATCGAACTGCTGCGCGGCATGATGCTCACCGGGCGTCACCTGTTCGCGCGTAAGATCACGATTCAGTTCCCGGAGGAAAAAACGCCGCAAAGCCCGCGCTTCCGAGGCCTGCACGCGCTGCGCCGCTATCCCAACGGGGAAGAGCGCTGCATCGCCTGCAAGCTGTGCGAAGCCGTGTGCCCGGCGCTCGCCATCACGATCGAATCGGAAAAGCGCGACGACGGCACCCGCCGCACCACGCGCTACGACATCGATCTGACCAAGTGCATCTTCTGCGGCTTCTGCGAGGAGTCCTGCCCGGTCGATTCGATCGTCGAGACCCGCATCCTCGAATACCACGGCGAAAAACGCGGCGACCTGTATTACACCAAGCCCATGCTGCTGGCGATCGGCGACAAGTATGAAGAACAGATCGCGAAGGACCGCGCGGCGGATGCGAAGTATCGGTAGGGCACGCGTAGCGTGCCCGGGGCTAGGAGCTAGGAAATAGGAATTAGGGGTGGTGCGCCTTCGCGCGCTGATTTGTGAATAACACGACGTACGAACGCAACGGGAGGCAGGCAAACGGAAAACGGGTATCGGGCACGAGCGGTGATTTAGTCATCCCTAGCCCCTAATTCCTAACTCCTAGCCCCTAAAAAATGACCTACACAACCGCCATCTTCTACTTCTTTGCCGCCATCCTGGTATTCGCCGGCCTGCGTGTGATCACCGCGCGCAACCCGGTGCACGCCGCCCTGTTCCTGGTGCTGGCCTTTTTCACCGCCGCCGGCCTGTGGGTGTTGCTGGAGGCCGAGTTCCTCGCCATCACGCTTGTGCTGGTCTATGTCGGCGCGGTGATGGTGCTGTTCCTGTTCGTGGTGATGATGCTCGACATCAACCTCAACAAGCTGCGCGAGGGCTTCTGGGACTACCTGCCGCTGGCCGGTTTCGTCTCGGTGCTGCTGGTGATCGAAATGGCGCTGATTCTTGGCAGCCGTCATTTCGGACTCGACGTCATGGCCACCCCCGAATCGCACCCGGCGGACTACAGCAATACCAAGGAACTCGGCCGGCTGCTCTACACCGATTACGTCTACGCGTTCGAGTTGGCCGCGGTGATCCTGCTGGTGGCGATCGTCGCCGCGATCGCGCTGACGCTGCGCCGCCGCAAGGACAGCAAGTTCAT
>JAKACL010000207.1 GCA_021821425.1 Pseudomonadota bacterium | reverse complement strand
ACGAACGGCTCCAGCTCTACCCATTGCGTTCAGAAGATCACGGTAATTAACGTCAGGAACAGGGCCAACTTGAATGCTCCGAACGATCAGCAGGTGGTGGACTCAAGTCGCACGCGGCCGGTATTGTTGATAACGATGTCGCGCTGATTGCCTCCCAGGCAAATATGCAGTTTGCCGTTGGCGTTATGGGAGCCCTGGCTGACGCCATTGGAGCGATAGCTGATAAAGTCACTGAAGTTGCTGCCGCTCGCAGTGATTGCACCTGCCGCAAGCGGACCATGCACCCACAATAGCGTGTCGCCTGCATCGATTGCCCCGCGCACGCCGCCATCGACGAACACCAGCCAGCCCTGTTGCCAGCTGGCTGCAGGGTGACAGGCTGGCGAAGCCGCCATGGGGTTGCTCGACTTGCATACCGTGACCCGGGTGCCGCGCTTGACCGCTTCGGAACGCGCCAACTGGAGTGCCGTCACCACGTCGTTGGTCGCAGCCGCCAGCCTGCTCGTGTTTGCCAGAAATGCATAGCCGGGAATGGCAATCGTCAATAAAATTGCACCCACCGCCAGCACAACCAGCAGTTCAACCAGTGTGAATCCACGTCTATCCATTTTTCATCCCTCCCTCGTTGTATTCAGGAGGTTCAGCTTGGCACGCTGGCGGGGACGCATCTATACAACTTTAGTCGTAGGCGCCGCCGGTGCATGACGCTGACGCATCCGGCGTGAAATCCTCGGTCGTCATCCTGGGCGCGGGCATTTCCGGCCTGAGCACGGCGCTAATCCTGCTCAAAAGGGGCTATACCGTCGCACTGCTGGAACGCGGTGCCGCGGGCGGAGAATCGTCGTGGGCGGGGGGGGGCATCCTTTCGCCGCTATTGCCGTGGGCGTATGGCGAGGCGGTCGCAGTACTGGCCTTGCGCTCGATGGCGGGCTATGCGGACTGGGTGGCGGACATCGAGAGGCACTCCGGGCGCGATGCCGAATTCTGGCGCTGCGGGATGCTGGCACTGGATGTTGACGCGCCGGATCAGGCGCTGGCATGGTGTACCGCGCATGGCATGTCGGCGCAGCGGGGGTGCCCTCAAACCGTGTCGCTGCCGCCCGGCCTGTCGGCCCGCACACCGGTGTGGCTGCCCGGGGTGGCGCAGGTGCGCAACCCGCGGCTGGTTGCGGCGCTGCGCGCGGCGGTGGTGCAGCTCGGCGGCACGCTCCACGAGCTCCGCCCCGCCACCGGCGTGCGGGCGGAAGGCGGCCGGGTGACGGCGGTGCAGACGGCAACCGGCATCTTGCCGGCGGATCGGGTGGTGCTGGCAAGCGGCGCCTGGTCCGGGACCGGGCTGACGGGCCTGGCGGCGGTGCCGCACATACGCCCGGTTCGCGGCCAGATGCTGCTGTTCAAGCTGGCGCCGGGCGTGCTCGAGACGATTGTGTACTGCGACGGTCTGTACCTGATCCCGCGCCGCGACGGCCATGTGCTGGCGGGCAGCACACTGGAGGACGCCGGCTTCGACAAATCAACCGACGCCGCCACGCGTCAGCGCCTGCATGCCGATGCGGCTGCGCTGCTGCCCGTGCTGGCGGCGATCCAGCCGGTGCAGCACTGGGCCGGGCTGCGTCCCGGTTCGCCGGACAATATCCCGGTCATCGACCGTCACCCCGATTTCGACAATGTGTTCGTCAACACCGGCCACTACCGGTATGGCGTGACGATGGCGCCCGCCGCGGCGGAACTGCTGGCCGACCTGATGGAAGGCAGGCCCCCCTCCGTCGACGCCGCACCCTACCGCTGGCAGGCCGCGCTGGAACGCGGATGGCACGGCGCTTGATGGCACAATGCAGGCTGGCGGTACCCGGCTTGGCAGGACAGGACGGTTTACACGCCAGACCTCGCATACCAAGCTGCGCGACCATGACACGCATTTTTCTTTCAGCGACCGCCGATCAAGACCCGGTGCGATTCAGTGCACGGTCTCGTGGCGAACGCATTGCTACACGGCTGCCGCCAGGATGATGCCGGACGCGCTCCTGCCCGAGTCCGGCCGCGCCGCCGCGCCGCGGGTGGTCTGGCTCGTCAGCGACGGCAAGCCCGGCCACCTGAACCAGTCGCTTGGCCTCGCCGAGGCGCTGGCGCGCGCCACCCCCGTCACGCTTCACACCTTGCCCGCGCTACCAGCCTGGCGCGCCCTTCTGGCGCTGCTGCTGAAACGCGTTCCCGGATCCGCCCTGCCCGCGCCCGACCTGATCGTGGGCACCGGCCACGCCACCCACCTCACGCTGCTGGCCGCGCGGCGCGCGCGCGGCGGCCGCGCGGTGGTGCTGATGAAACCCAGCCTGCCGCGGCGCTGCTTCGACCTGTGCGTGGTGCCGCGTCACGATGGTGTCGCAGAGGATAGGCATACGCTGGTGACCGAAGGGGCGCTGAACCGCATCCGCCCAACCGCGGCCCACGATTCGAGCCTTGGCCTGATCCTGGTGGGCGGCGAATCGAAGCATTTCGACTGGGACAGCGACGCGATCCAGCTGCAGATCAAGAGCATCCTCGCGCGCACACCCGACACGCAATGGACGCTGACGACCTCGCGCCGCACGCCGGCGGATTTTCTGGGGGCGTTGCCGCCTTTTCCCAACCTGAACGTGACGCCCCACACCGCCACCTCGCCCGAGTGGCTGCCCGCGCAACTGGCCCGTTGCGGCACGGCATGGGTGACGCCCGACAGCGCCTCGATGGTGTACGAAGCCTTGACCGCGGGCGCCGAAGTCGGCGTATTCGATCTGCCGGTCAACCCGAAAAGCCGCGTCGGCTGGGCGATTTCAGAACTCGCCGATGCGCAGCGCATCACCCGCTTCGTCAGCTGGTGCGCCCACGGCACGCTGCACCCCAACCTGCAGCCGCTGGCCGAGGCTGACCGCTGTGCGGGCTGGATTCTAGAATGGCTGAAGAACAGATAAACCGGGATTGTCCCATAGGGCGGCGAGGCGGCTTGGCAGGGTGGGCGCAGCCCACGCGGTGCAGCCCCACGCCGGGCCCCAGCGCCGATCAACGGCGCGCAACGGTGGGTTTCACCCACCCTACTCGGTGCGAAAGTTCGTAGGGTGGGCGCAGCCCACGCGGAACGCGGTTTGCATATTGGCGGCTGACGGGTGCGTTGTGGTGGGTTGCACCCACCCTACGCGCTGGATTCTTGGATGGCTGGAGAACAGCGCTGGAGAACACATCAAAACGCATGGCTGAAAACAAAAAACTGACCGTCCTGCAACTGGTGCCCGCGCTGGAATCGGGCGGAGTCGAACGCGGCACGCTCGAAGTGGCCCAGGCGCTGGTCGAGCACGGCCACCGCGCGCTGGTTATCTCGGCGGGCGGACGGCTGGTCGCGCCGCTGGACCAGTGCGGCGCAGAACACCACACCTGGCCGATCGGCACCAAATCGTTCAGGACGCTGTGGCTAGTCGGCAAGCTGCGGAAATTCCTGCTGGAGCAGAAGGTCGATATCGTCCATGCGCGTTCGCGCGTGCCGGCGTGGATCGCCTGGCTGGCCTGGCGCCGCATGCATCCGGCCACGCGGCCGCGTTTTGTCACCACGGTGCACGGCATGTACGGGGTCAACCGCTACAGCCGCATCATGACGCAGGGCGAGCGGGTGATCGCGGTGTCCAACACGGTGCGCGATTACATCCTGCGCGAATACCCCGACACGCCGGCGGACCGCATCCGGGTCATCCACCGCGGCGTCGACGACCAGGCGTATCCGTACGGCTGGAAACCCGACCCGGTATGGCAGCAGGCTTTCTTTGCCCAGTTTCCGCAGGCCGCGGACACGCTGCTGCTGACCCTGCCCGGCCGCATCACCCGGCTCAAGGGCCACGAGGATTTCATCGAACTGATCGCACGACTGAAGCGGCGCGGGCTGCCGGTGCATGGCCTGATCGTCGGCGGCGCAACGGCTTCCAAGCACCGCTATCTGCAAAAGCTGCGCTATCGCGTGCGCAGCATGGGGATGGCGGCCGACATCAGCTTTACCGGCCAGCGCGACGACCTGAAAAACATTCTGGCGATGTCCAGCCTGGTGCTGTCGCTGTCCACCCAGCCCGAGTCGTTCGGGCGCACCACGCTGGAGGCGCTGCGGCTGGGCGTGCCGACAGCAGGCTACGGCCACGGCGGCGTAGGAGAAATTCTGCGGACCATTTACCCTGCTGGGCTGTTGCCGCTCGGCCGCATCGACGACGCCTGCCAGCGCATCGCACAACTGCTGCAACAACCGGAACCGGTTCCGGACGGGATGTTTTTCCCGCTGCAGGCGATGCTCGACCAGACCCTGGGGCTGTATGAGGAACTGGCGCGAGCACCCCGCCGCCAGTGAACAAGCGCATAGGATGTGCAATGCGCACGCAATGCAAAGATTCGTAGGGTGGGCGTAGCCCACGCAGTACAGCCTCACGCCAGGCACCAGCACCAATCAGCGGCGCGCAGCGGTGGATTTCACCCACCCTACCCCCTGCGAAGACCGTAGGGTGGGCGCAGCCCACGCGGTGCGGACGATGAATGGGCGGCCGGCAAGATGCCGAGCATGGGTGCGGTACGGATTGCCGGACCCTTTCCACTCTGCGCTATCCATCGCTACCATGCCGTATGTCCCGATACCGACGCGCGCTTGTCCCGGGCGGCACCTTTTTCTTTACGATCAATCTCGCTGACCGGGACTCGGCGCTGTTGACCCGTCACATCGATGCGTTCCGCGCCGCCTATCGCAAGGTTATACGGATCATGCCGTTCGAAACCCTGGCTATCTGCGTGCTTCCCGATCATGTTCATGCAGTCTGGCGCTTGCCGCCGGGAGATGCCGATTATTCGCGCCGCTGGCAGCGGATCAAGGCGGGATTCTCCCAAGCCCTGCATGCCGATCCCGGCCGCAGCCCGAGCAAACAGCGCAAAGGCGAAAGCGGAATCTGGCAACGACGTTTCTGGGAACATCAAATACGGGACGACGAAGACTTGCAGCGGCATGTCGATTACATCCATTTCAATCCGGTCAAGCATGGTTGGGTGAATCAGGTTGTCGCGTGGCAGATC
>JAKACL010000206.1 GCA_021821425.1 Pseudomonadota bacterium | reverse complement strand
CTTTGGCGGATTCCGCTTCGTCCCAGAAGCCCTTCAGGTACCCTCGGGCCTGGTCTTCCTGCGGGATGCGGCGCAGCACCGTGGCCAGCGCGTCGATCCTCTGTTTCTGGGCCGTTAGATCCGACACCGCCTTCGTGCAGGCAGCGAGCCGCGCTTTGGCCGCTTCAAGGTGCTGCCCGCCGCCGTCGCGCCTGATGCGAAGGTCGCCTTCCACGACGAGCTTCAGGCGTTCGATGGTGCCTTTGCCGACCAGCATGCCGTCCTGCGTCAGGGTGCGCTTGCCACACTCCATGGCCTGTGCGGTGGTCGTGGCGCACACCATGTCCCCGAAGAGCCCGCGCAGGTAGGCCACGGCCGCCGGGTCGGTGCCTTCGATCAGTTCGGCGACGGTGCCGTCTTCAGGGCGCCGGCCGACCTGCTGCCGGCTCTCCATGACGATCTTGGCGCCGTAGGCGGCACGCTTTTCCGGCAGGCCGCGATAGACCTCGAATGCCCGCCGCTCTTCGTGTTCCGGTACAAGCAGCGCCTGCAGGTTGCTTGCCAGGTAGGCCTCGATTGCAGGCTGCCATTCCTTCTTCGTGATTCGGACGACGTCGCACACCGCCACCGGGTTAATGCCTTCATCCCGCAGCTCGCGCATCAGGGTTTCGACGTTGGGGCTGAGCGGCATCTTCCCCTGCTTGACCCGTTCGAGTGATTCTGTGGCGAGCTTGAAATCGGCTTTGGCGGCGTCCAACTGCAGGTACAGCGTGCCATCGATGTCGTTCAGTGCCTGCATGGCTTTTTGAGCCGCCTGAACGGCAGTGCCCAGGTGCGCTTCGATTTCAGTCCATTCAGCCTGTTCAAAGCGTTCCAGCAAGGCCGCCAGTTTTTGCGATTCGGCGCTCAATGAGCGCATGACCTCCTCATCCAGCACACCGGCGTCCGCGGCCTTCTTCAGGAACCCACGGAACTGGGAAAGCTGGTCAAACATGCCCCTGGTATTGCGTTCGGCCCGATCATGATGCCCTCTGATCTGGCCTTCCAGACCGGCGTAATCGGCATGAGCGCCATGCTGTTCGCGAAGCTTGCGGTATTGGGCCGCTTTTTTGGCTGCAGTTTCCTGATCGTCCTTCAAGCTACGGAATTCCCTGTCAGCAGAATCAAACGCCACTTGGGCTTCCTGCTGGCGGCCCTCGCATTGCTCGTGCATCTGGTTGGCGTGCTCGCGCGCCGCGTCCAGGCCCAGCGCCTTCCAGGTGACGGCTTTTCTGGAGGCCTTGGCCGCATTGTCGAAGGTGTCGTGGACCGCGGTGCCGTCGACGATCTTCTGCTCGACATCGGCCACCAACTCGGCCAGGCGCCGGAAGGACTCGGTGACCTCCTTGAACTTCTTGATGTTCGTCGGCCGGGACTCGAGCACGTCGTTGCGGACGATCTCGTCCACGGTCTTGTCGAAGCGCATCCGCAGCGCGAAACGGAACGCGCGGATAAATGCCTCGTACGACGGCGCACCGCCCGATCCGCGCAATTCGAGCAGGCAAGCGCGAATGTAGCGATCGGCCTCCTGGAACACGCATTCCTCGCCGGAAACTTTGGATCGCTGCAGCAGCTGCTGCTTGAAGGCGGCCCATTCCCGCGGCTTTTCCTTGCCGTCGACCGTCTCAAGGTGATCCCCCAGCGTCAACTCGACGTCCGGGAGGAGATAGCGGCCCAGCACATCGTGTTGCTCGCGGTCCTTGGAGGCATAGATGCACACTCCCATGGAGACGGGCTTGTTGGTTTCCGAGTCGCGCCAGACGAGGGTGATATAGGTGTTCGAGTTCGGCCGCACCCGGTCATCGGGCATACCGCCGTACTGGCCGAGGCAATAGCTCCGAATCGACCGTGTCGTCTTGTTCTCGTCAGCCTGGGCGTTCAGCGCCATGAGCCGGCTGTTTGCGCCAAACATGGCGATCTGGACGGCATCGAGGAACGAGCTCTTTCCGCTGCCGTTTGCCCCGAACAGCCCAGTGATCTCGGCAATGCGGACATGCTCTCGTTCATACAGAAAGAACTGCACCAGGTTGATACTTTCCAGATATTTCATGCTTCTTCTTCCTCTGGCTGCTCCGGACCTTGACCGTCGCCGTCCTCGTTAGACTCCCCTGCGGGTTCGTACGACTGTGTAAATTGGGCCAGTCGGGTAATCGCGGTCTCGCCCAGCAGATCCACGATCGCGGGACGTATGGCCAGCACGTAGGGCTGAATGTCACCGGCAACCGCGTCGGGAAACTCATGTTCATCCACCTTGCGCACGATGCCCCAGCGCCGAAGCGTCCGCACCAGACCGTCCAGTTCGCCGCGTCCAGGCAGCTCGCGCTTGCCCGTCGTGGAGAGGCGATACTTTTCCTCCAGCTCGACCGCATCGCAGATCACTTCGCCGTCATCGTTCAGCTGCCCGGTCCGGGCCTGTTCGTCGTAGATCTTCCGGAGCACAAGGGCGAGCAGCGTTTGTGCGGTATTGGCCGTGCCCGCCCTGCCGTTGTCCGGAATCGCGCACGCATAGCGGAGCTGCCGGTTCACGGTCAGGCCGACGCCGACCTGGGAGAGGACGTGCTTGAATTCGCGCTCGAACCGCTCGATCATGCCGTAGGACATGCGGCTGTGCCGGTCCGCGTAGTACAGAACCTGTTCTGCAAGCAGACGGCTGGCGGTCGACTCGAACTCCTCGGCCACATATTGCCTGTCGGTTTTCGCAGCGATGTTTTCCCAATACTGGCTCATGTCGCCTCTCCTTTTGTAGCTGCCGGTTTTTTCGCTCTCTGGATCCGGAATGGAACGCCAGTGATCCACTTGTTTTCTGCTTCCTTGTCGCCGGTGCGACGTACCCGGAAGCCGCGCATCATGGCTAAGGCCTCCCGCTGCAAATCAGGCGATCCACTATCCATGGCGGCACCGAGCACCAGCAAGGTCTGATAGGCACGCACATCCGCGACGCTGATGATCTGGAGTTCTTCGCTGGCGACGACAGGACGGCCTGAAAGCTGACGCGACACGAACTCGACGAGTTTGGGGGCGTTAACCATCCGAACATTGCGTGCGAGCGCCCGGAGTTTTGCCCGTGCGATGTCTTCCTCGGTCGGGATGGTCTCCCTTAGTTGCGTGGCCTTCTCCCGTGCCTCCTGTCGGCGTGGTTCGGCGAGATTGGCGGGGCTGACCATGTCGCCCGGCGGGAACGGGCTGTCGTGAACGTCCGTTTTACTGTCCATGACCCGGACGATCGCCGCATCGACGACCTCATCGATGGGACGCAGGGAGCGCAGCCGGTAATCCAGATAGGCCAGCGCCCGGCGGTTTGCCCGGCGGATCTCGTCATCCAGCCGCTCCAGGTAGTCGTCGATCCGCTGGATGTCGCGCAATTTCTGCACGTCGCGCTCGAACATGCGCTCGGCGCGGGCGCGGTCGCCCTGGAAGCGCCGGGTTTCGTACCAGGTGATCAGGCGCTCACGGCTCTGCTCGGAGCCGTGCAGTTCCTCGGCCCAGTGGAGGATTTGCGGGCGCCGCGACAGCGGGTGCTCGCGTGTCCTGAGTTCCTTGTAGTCCCCGATGAACACCTGCTCGATGAAGCCGCTGAAGAACCCGCGAACGTACTGGGCGGTGGTTTCTTCCGCCCCGAGCGAGCTCATCAGGTCGCGGACGTTCGTGCCGGTATTACGGATGTGTTCGAGCAGGTGTCGCGCCTGGTCGGCCGCCTCGGAAAGCGAGTCGCCGCCGGCCCCTTCCATCACCAGCTTCAGGTTGGCTTCGATGGAGCGAATCTTGCCCGCCACGTAGATCGGTCCGGTCTCCGCGAAATTGATAAGCTGCCCCAGGAACTGGTTGACTGTGGGGGTCATGGAAACCCGCTTGTCGACACCATGGCGGTCCAGCCGCAGCCAGCCACAATCATGCAGCCGGTTGAAGATGGTGATGGCTCGGATATTGAGGGGCGTTTCGGGCGTGGCACCGTCCTCGTCGATCCAGGAATCATGGATGACGAGCTCGGCCTCGATGTCCTGGGTGATGTCCCGCGTCGTGAATCCGTGGCTGGGCGGCAAGGGGGCATCTGGGCCGAAGCGCCTATCGTAAAGCGCGCACAGGATGCCCCAGTAGGTCTGCTTGTTGGGCGAGGCGAGCGGCGCAAATAGCCGCTCGGGCAGCCTGGTGAACAGAAGGGATGCAGCAGCGCCGCCTCCACCTAGCGGTTGAACAGCCACTTGGACACCTCCCGTGCGTTTTCAACGGCGATCAGATACTCGGGCGCGTGCTGGATCTTTGTGTCCATCGCGGCGTGTATGTCCAGAATGAAATAGGGGACCAGAGCCGCGCAGCAGGTTTCCACGCGGCTCGCTGTCCCATTGAAGTATTCGGCCTGGATCACTCTGGCCTGCGCCGGAGAGAGTTCAGGGTGGGCGACCAGGCGAACCTTGACCTTGGTGTTCCAGTCGGGGTCATCGAATCGGGTGCGATCCGCGAGACGCGCCAAAGGCTTCACTTCGAGGATCCGCCCCAGTGCGTAATCCCGGAATTCCTGATGGGCCTCGCTGTAGGCGCGCACATGCCACCTGCGGCCGGCGAGAACCAGGCTATGCGGATAGATCGTGCGGCGATGCGGAGCCGGTTCGCTCATCGACATGTATTCGATTTCGACGGCTTTTGCCTGTCTTATCGCATTTCCGAGGCTGGCGAATGTCTTGGGTGCCGGGGCGGTGATGCTTGGCGTCGCCGACCAGGCCACCGAACTGCCATCTTCCATGGCCGACGCATAGGGAAGCCCGACCATGGACAGGTAACGGGAAAGCGATTCGGAAATGTCTGCCTGAGAGGCCTTGGTGTACCGCTTGTAGAAATCTGGCGTAGCGAAGTAGCTCCTGGACTTGCTGTCCCATTGCATCCAGGTGGGGTTCAGGTCGCGGATTTCCTTGATCCATTGGCTGGCCCGTGGCAAACCAATGCCAAACAGCTCGCATACCCGCGAACGGTAAATGCGCCCTTCCCAAACCAGCAAAAGCTCCAGAAGGGTAAGGCGTTGTTGCGGGCTGTCGTTCCGTTGGTCAATGTGCTTTTTCAT
>JAKACL010000205.1 GCA_021821425.1 Pseudomonadota bacterium | reverse complement strand
TTTATGCACGCTGCTGTACGCCATGTCCCGCACCGGGAGCATGCTGTGGAAAATGGCATGCGGCTTTTTCCTACGTGCTAACCAGGCGAACGCGGATAGCCATAACAGCGCGCGTTCCTCATACTGAATTCTTCCAACAATGAGGGGTGAATCATGAACACACTGAAACGCGTGCTGCCTGCCCTGTTTGCCGCGGCCCTTGCCGCCGGCTGTTCGGACATGCCTACCAAAGACACCACGAAGTACGGCACCACCACCGGCAGCTCGGCAACGCAGACCGACCGTCGCGGGACGATTGCCACGCTTGAAAACATCGAGGTCGATGCCGATTACAAACTCGGCGTGGGCACCGCGGTGGGCGCAGTGGCCGGCGGCATCCTCGGCTCGGCAGTGGGCGACAGCAAAATGGCCACTGCCGTGGGCGCGGTGCTCGGCGGCGCCGCAGGAACCTACGGCGAAACCAAGGTCAGGGAGAAAACGGTGCAGCGGGTGAGCGTCGACATGCGCACCGGCGGACGCGTAACCATTGTGCAACCGGTGGATGCGCGTCTGCGCACCGGCATGCAGGTCATGGTCGAAGGCAGCGGAGAAAACGCCCGCGTGGTGCCGTAGTAAGCCTGCCTGCCGGCTGGAGCGGCGGACAATCGAAGCGACGACAGACAGGCGACCCCGGTTTTCGGGGTCGTATTGATTTAATGCCCATGCAATTAACACCGTTCATAAAAACCCGAAAAATGCTCGTTTTCTGGATTGTCGCTGCTTCGGTTCTCGCCACCATCCTCACGCTGAATTTCCTCCCCGGCGAAAAAAAGGTCGAAACCCGGATCAGCGAGATCTATGCGGTGCAGGACCCGCAGTTCCTGCGCACGATGAGCCACCTGCTCGGCCCGCCCTTGGTGGCGGGCAACCAGGTCAGGGAACTGATCAACGGCGACGAGATTTTTCCGCCGATGCTGGCGGCTATTCGCGCAGCCCAAAAAACCATCACGTTTGAAACCTATATCTACTGGTCGGGCGACATTGGACGGGAGTTTGCCGAGGCGCTCGCCGAACGCGCACAGGCCGGCGTCAAGGTCCATGTGCTGGTCGACTGGGTCGGCAGCGTCAAGATGGACGATGCGCTGCTGGAGCTGATGGAAGACGCCGGCGTCGAGCTCCATAAATACCATCCGCTGCGCTGGTACCACCTCGCCAGGATGAACAACCGCACCCACCGCAAGCTGCTGGTGGCCGATGGCAAGGTGGGCTTCACCGGCGGCGTCGGCATTGCCGACAACTGGCTGGGCGATGCACAGGATGCCGACCACTGGCGCGATTCACATTTCCGGATCGAAGGGCCAGCTGTGGCGCACATGCAGGCAGCGTTCCTCGACAACTGGATGAAAACCAGCGGAGAGGTGCTGCACGGCAAAGACTATTTCCCGCCGCTGCAGCCGGTCGGCGAGCACTACGCGCAGGTGTTCAAGAGCTCAGCGGACGAGGGCAGCGAAAGCGTGCGCCTGATGTATCTGCTGTCGATCGCCTCGGCGCGCAAGACAATCTATATCGCCAATGCCTATTTCGTCCCCGACGACCTGTCGGTCGAAACGCTCGTGCGCGCGCTGGAGCGCGGGGTGAAAGTCAGGATCATCCTGCCCGGCACGCGCATCGACTCGGAACCGGTACGGCGCGCCTCGCGCGCGCGTTGGGGCGATCTGCTCGAGGCCGGCGCCGAAATCTACGAATATCAGCCGACCATGTTTCACTGCAAGGTGATGATCGTCGATGACGTGTGGGTGTCGGTCGGCTCGACCAACTTCGATTCGCGCTCGTTCCGGCTCAACGACGAAGCCAACCTCAACATCTACGACCATGAATTCGCGCAGCGCCAGATCGATATCTTCGAGAATGACCTGAAAAAATCGCGGCAGATTACCTACGCGGAATGGCAACACCGTCCCTGGAGTGAAAAGCTGCTCGAGCACACCATCGCCTTGCTGCGCTCGCAGATGTAACACGCCGGCCCCTCCCGGGCGCCCAGCCGGTGCACGCCGAGCGCCCCGTCCGCAGCATCTGCAGGACGGATCTGACGGTAACGAAACAGATACGTTTATACTATTACTCTTTAGTACATATATTAAGATTTCATTTTGGGGTCGATATAGGACAGCCCGCTCCTGGCCCAACCCGCCGGCCCAAAACAAAGGAGACAAACCATGCGCAGCATGCAGGTTCCCCCGCGCCAATCTCAGGCCCGCACGACGATCGCCAGACCTCAAGGGCGAAAACCGGCACCGGCCGAGACCGAAAATTGGGCGGTGGCAGCAGTGCGCGATGCCCTGGCCGCCTTGACCCGGACCGTTGCCGGCCCCTGTTTTGCCCATCCCGACGCGCTGACCCAGGATGCGATTACCGACTATGCGCTGACGCTGATCCGCCTGCGCGAGTGTGCCTGCGCAGCCGGTTTCGAACGGCTGACCAATGCCTGCGATGCGATCGCGGTCACGGTGTCCCGGCTGATCGACGACCGGCGCTGTGCCTGTCTCGAAAAATGCGCGGCCCTGACGCGCTTTGTCGTGCACGCGCAGACCATGATCCCGGCCGCGGCGAACAGCACGAGGCCGCATGTTCTGCCGAGCCCGGAAAGCCCGCTCTCTCCCAATGCAATCCAGATCGGACGTCGCACGCGTGTCCTGAAATAGGCGCGGTGATCGCGCGATTCCGCTTGTAAGTCTGTCCGCCCCGGCGCGACTGAGTGTTTCCTCGGGGAGACATCGATGCGCGCTTTCCTGCTGCTCTGCAGCCTGCTCACGCCCACGGCCGACGCCGCCTCCTGCACCGCGGCCAGCGGACCCACACGCACCCGCCTGCTGGAGTTGTACACCTCGGAAGGCTGCAGCTCCTGCCCGCCGGCCGACCGCTGGCTGTCGCACCTGCCGCGCGATGCCGGGGTGGTGACGCTGGCCTTCCATGTGGACTACTGGGACCGGCTGGGCTGGAAGGACCGCTTTGCACAGGCGGCTTACAGCCAGCGCCAGCGCGACCGCAACCGGCTGTCGGGCTGGGTCTATACGCCGCAGTTCATGCTCGACGGCGCGGATTTCCCCCGCTGGTATCGCGGACTGCCCGCGCGTGAGCCCGTCCCGGCCCAGGCACACCTCACGCTCAGCCTCGACACGTTGCCCGGCCATCTCGACGCGCGAACGGAAGTCCGCTACGCCAGCACGGCCGCCGGACGCAACGCACGCCTCTATCTGGCGCTGACCGAGAGCCGCCTCAGCTCCAGCGTGACCGCGGGCGAAAATGCCCGTCGCACGCTGCTGCACGATGCCGTCGTGCGCACGCTGGCAGGCCCGTTCGACGCATCGCGCGTCGACCATCGTTTCATCCTGCAGCCGGACTGGAAAGCGGCCGATCTGGGTGTGATCGCCTTCGTCACCGATGAACGCGGCGCCACGCTGCAAGCCCTGGCGCGACCGGCCTGTCCCTGATGCACGGCGTCGCAGGACGCGGACATACGCGGGCGCCCGATCGGCGCCCAGCGGCTTTGCGCTTAGAATCGGGCACACCGCCCCCGAATTTCGGCCCGCATTCGCCCATGAAAGAACTCGCGCAACAACTCGGCCTGCCTTCGCTGGCCCATCCCTGGATCCCCGAAGTGATGGCGATCATCGTCGCCGTCATCGCGCTGAATATCGGCGCCCATTACCTGCTGCGCCATATCGAGAAACTGGCCTCGCGTACCGCGGCGGTCTGGGACGACGCGCTTTTCAAGGCGATGCGCAAGCCGCTCACCTTCATCCTGTGGATAGCCGGGACCGCCTATGCGCTCACGATCATCTCCCAGCATCGCGGCGTGGAACTGCCGGCCTACGTCGATCCGGCGCGCGACACGCTGATTGTCATCGCGTTCGCCTGGTTCCTGCTACGGCTGATCCGCAACGCCTCGCACGGCCTGCTGGCGCGCACCGAAGCCGCCGGTCAGGGCATCGATTTCACCACGGTGGATGCGCTGTCCAAGCTGGGCCGGGTCACCGTGTTTGTGCTGGCCTTTCTCGTCATCGTCCAGAACCTCGGCTACAGCATCGCCGGCGTGCTCGCCTTCGGGGGCATCGGCGGCATCGCGGTGGGCTTTGCCGCCAAGGACATGCTGGCCAACTTCTTCGGCGGCCTGACCATTTACCTGGATCGGCCGTTCGTGGTGGGCGAATGGATCCGCTCGCCAGACAAGGAAATCGAGGGCACGGTCGAATACATCGGCTGGCGCCACACCCGCGTGCGCGCGTTCAACAAGAATCCGATCTATGTGCCGAACGCGCTGTTCACCACCATCGTGGTGGAAAACCCCACCCGCATGACCAACCGGCGCATCCGCGAAACCATCGGCATCCGCTACGCCGACCTCGACAAGCTGCCTGCCATCGTCGAGGACGTGAAGACCATGCTTCAGACCCATCCCGAGATCGATGCCGACGCCACGCTGATCGTCAATTTCAACGAATTCGGCGGCTCCTCGCTGAACGTCTTCGTCTATACCTTCACCCGCACCGTGGAATGGGTGCACTACCACGCGGTCAAGCAGGACGTGCTGCTGAAAATCGCCGACATCATACGCGGCCACGGTGCCGAGATCGCCTTTCCCACGCAGACGCTGCACATCGAGTCGATACCCGACGCGCCCACAGCGGCGCCTGAAGCGTAAGCCGCACAGGCCGCCCTGCGTGCCACGCGTCACCCCGGCGCCTTGACTGCGGCGCGCACCAAAACCGGGCCAAATCAGCGGAAAAGCCCGCCTGCATGCGGTTTTGCCATTAACTATTCGCAACACGCGCCGATACCACCTGTAAGACCCTAATCCGTGAGAACCGTTTGAACACGTCGCCCCAGCCCGAAACGCGCGCATCCAGCCGAACACCGGACGACGCGCAGACCACGGAAGAATCCGTGGCGGCCCATGCCAGGCGCGCCCTGATGACCCGGGTGCGTGTCAGGGTTGCGGCTGTGCTCGATGCGAAGATTGCGCGGCTGCAGCGACTGCGCACCAGGGTTTGTGGCGTGCCGGCCGAGGCAGAGGACGGCGAGCGTGCCGGCGCACGGCGCGAGCGGACACGGG
>JAKACL010000204.1 GCA_021821425.1 Pseudomonadota bacterium | reverse complement strand
CTCGTCGCACACCTCTCCGCTCCGGAAGGGATCTAACAGCACCCGACTGGGCACACTGTTTACCTGCGACGGTCGAAGCGTGCGGCAGCAGCCCGCGGCCCGGGAACTCCCGTGCGTCTTGCTATCTCTTATCGGGAATTACGCAACGAATCGAAAATGCCATCGCTTTCAATAAGGCTTTTTCGGATTTACGTTTCGATACTGAAATACTTCCGTGGACTCGTCCGCTGAACATCCCCTGTCGGTGCCGCATCCGGGCATGACCCACGAACCCGGCTTGCCTGCCCGTGCGGCACTGACAATAAAGGAGAAAAATGACCGCCGCCAAGAATACGAAAACACCCTCGCGCGCGCGCCCTGCACACACGAAGGCCCTTGACGCCCACTCCCAGGCGAAGGCCGAGCCGAACGAACGCACGCCGGACCGGTCGCTGGCTCAAGGCGCCCCGGCTCGCCTGCCTGGCACCGTTCCAGCGACAGGGAGGGTGTCCCATGTACCCCTAGGCGAGTCGAAGCGACTCTACTATGTAGGCATCGGTGCCTCGGCGGGCGGACTGGAAGCACTGCGCCCGTTCGTTGCAAGCCTGCCAAGGCAGGCCAACATGACTTATATCGTTGCACAGCATATGTCGCCCGACCATCGCAGCCTGATGGTGGAATTGCTGCAACGGGAAACCGAGCTCAAGGTCGAAGCGGCGCGCAACAATATTCTCCCGAAGGCGAACAGGGTCTACGTCGCACCGCCCAACACCGACATCACCGTGGCCGGCGGCAAGCTGCGCATCAGCCAGCCGACCAATACCATCGGTCCAAAACCGTCGGTCGACCGTTTTTTCATGAGCCTGGCAGACGACCGCGAGGATTGCGCCATCGGCATCATTCTCTCGGGCACCGGGTCGGACGGTACGCGCGGCATCAAGGCGATCAAGGCGGCAGGCGGCATTGCGATCGCCCAGGAACCCAAATCCGCCAAGTACGACAGCATGCCCAATTCGGCGATACGCGCCGGCGGCGCCGACCTTGTACTGCAGCCGCACGACATCGCCAACCAGCTGATTTCCATCGTGCAGCGGCGCGGAGAGCCGCCCGTCGGTGCGGACAGCGACGACACGCTCCCGCCCGCGATGCGCGGCATCGTGCGCCAGATCGCCGCCCATGCCGGCATGGATTTCACGAACTACAAGGACGCGACCATCTCGCGCCAGATCCTCCGCCGCATGGCGGCCATGCAGATTCCGAATCTTGAAGCCTACTCGGACTACATCGGCACGCACCGACAGGAACTGACCGAGCTGGCAGGCAACTTCCTGATCTGCGTGACCTCGTTCTTTCGCGACCCAGAGGCCTTCGAATCGCTGCAGGTCGTGCTGAGCGACCTGTTGAGGAAAAAGCAGCCCGGCGACGACATCCGCATCTGGATTCCCGGCTGCGCCACCGGCGAAGAGGCGTATTCAGTCGCCATCATCCTGGCCGAGGAACTCGGCGCGCATCGCCACAAATACCGGATCCAGCTGTTTGCAAGCGACATCAACCTGGATGCCGTCGACGTTGCGCGCGCCGGGATTTATCCGGAATCGGCGCTGTGCGGAATCGACAGCGCACTGATTGCGCGCCATTTCCATGCGCACGAAGGGATGTACCACGTCGACAAAAGCCTGCGCGACATGATTCTGTTCGCTCGACAGGACCTGGTGCAGGACCCGCCCTTCGTTCGCCTGGACATGATCACCTGCCGCAACCTGCTGATCTATTTCAAGCATGAGCTGCAGGAGCGGGTGATGAAGGTGTTCCATTACGCCCTGCGCAACCACGGCATCCTCTTCCTCGGCAAATCCGAATCGATCGGCAAGGTGGGCAATCTCTTCGTCGAGAAGGATCGCAAGCACAAGATCTTTTTGAAACGTCCGGTTCCTTCACCCATCCTCGGCGGCTTTGCGCGCATGAGCGCAGTCCCCGGCAGCCACCCCCAGGACGAGTCGATGCAGCGGCCGACCGCGCCGAGCAGCGACGCCCTCGCCCATGACCGCCTGTTCGATCTCTACGCGCCGGCCAGCCTGCTGGTGACGATCGGAGGCGATATCCTGGAAATTTTCGGCGACTGCAGTCCTTTCCTGTCGATCCGAAAAGGCAAGGCGGACTTCAATGTATTTCATCTGATCAAGCCCGGGTTCCGCGCCGAGCTTCGCGCCTTCGCCCATCGCGTCGGACGCACCCGGCAGAGTGCAACCGGCGGTCCGGTTGAAATCGTCACCGAGGGCGAGACGCGGTGCTACCGCATGGCGGTTCACAGCCTGGAGCGCGAGCCTGGCCAGTCCGATCTGCTGCTGGTCAGCTTTGAGCATGTCCCCGCGCAACCTGCCGGCACCGCCCATGCCGGTGAGCCTGTCAGCCTCGACAAGTCGCGCATTTCAGAACTCGAGGCGGAAGTCGCGCACAACCATGAAAACATGCAAACGGTGATCGAGGAGCTTGAAACCGCCAACGAGGAACTGCAATCCATGCACGAAGAGGCGCAGGCGGCCAACGAGGAGCTGCAGGCCTCCAACGAGGAACTGGAAACCGCGAACGAGGAACTGCAGGCCTCCAACGAGGAACTGATCACCGTCAACGACGAACTCAACACCCGGACGCAGCAGCTGGCCGAATCCAACACCGATCTGACGAACGTATTGAACAGCCTGTACAAGGGCGTTCTGGTGGTGGATCGAAATCTCACCATCACCCGCCACAATCAGATCGCGCAGGAATTCTTCGTGATCCCCGAAGGGTCCAAGCCCAACCTGACCACCGTCGAAATGAAAGTGCCGATCCCCGATATGCTGGTGCATATCGGCAGCGTGCTCAAAAACGGGAAAATCGAGGAAATCGAATTTGCACATGAAGACGGGCGTTACTTCACGATGCGTCTGTCGCCCTACCTCGACGGCAGCAGTGAGGTCATCGGGGGCGTGGTCATGGCCATCATTGACATCAGCGAGCGGGTGGCGGCAGAGGAGAAGCTGCGTCTGGCGGCTTCGGTGTTCGAGCATGCATTCGACGCGACCATGGTCGTGGATGCGGATATGCGCATCATTTCGGTCAACCCCGCCTTCACGCGCATTACGGGCTTTTCGCCCGAGGAGGTGATCGGGCAGAAGACGGAAATTCTCAGTTCGGACCGCCATCCCGCGGCGTTCTTCACGCAAGTCTGGGATGCCTTGGCTTCGAGCGGCGTCTGGCAAGGCGAGATCGAAAGCGAGCGCAAGACCGGCGAACCCTATACCGCCTGGCTTTCGATCAACGTTCTGAAGGACAAGGAAGGCTCGGTCCTCCGTTATATCGCGGTATTCAGCGACATCAGCCGCGACAAGCTCGCGCAGGAGACCATACAGCGCCAGGCCACCCAGGATGCGCTCACCGGCCTGCCCAACCGCAATCTGACCCTCGACCGGCTCAGCCAGCTGCTGTCCAACTGTCGCCGCACCACCTCGATGTTTGCCGTGCTGTTCATGGATCTCGATCATTTCAAGCTGATCAACGATTCGCTGGGTCATGTTGCTGGAGACGAGCTGCTGGTGAAGACCGCGCAGCGCATCAAGAGCGCGCTGCGCGATTCGGACACGGTCGGACGCATGGGCGGCGACGAATTCATCGTATTGCTCGACTGCATCAGCTCGATCGAGGATGTCGTCTCCGTTGCCAACTCGATTCTGGCGGCCGTAAGCCAGCCCTTGATGGTGGCCGGTCATACCTTGCAGACGACCGCCAGCATCGGCATTACCATCTATCCGATGGACGGCGCCTCGCCCGAAACCCTGCTCAAGAATGCCGACAACGCCATGTACGAGGCGAAGAAAAACGGCCGCAATACCTTCTGCTTTTTTACCCAGCATATGCAGGAAGTGGTCAACCAGCGGCACTGGATCGATCGCGAGCTGGGCGCCGCCGTGCCGGCCGAACACCTGAACCTCTACTACCAGCCCATCATTCGCCTCGACACGATGGCCCTGGGCGGTGCCGAAGCCCTGCTGCGGTGGCACCATCCCGTCAAGGGATTCATTCCCCCCGACGCATTCGTTCCGGTTGCCGAGCAGAGCGGCAGGATCGGAAAACTGAGCCAGTGGGTCATCAATACCGGCCTGCAGGACTGGGCCAGGGACGGATTTGCGGGAGAAGACAACCTCTCGCTTTCGTTCAATCTATCGGCAGCGCAATTCGTCGTGCGCGACCACATCGAAAGAATCGTGAAGCTGCTGGAAGCCAGCGAGCTGGCACGCCGCAATCTGATCACGATCGAAATCACCGAAAGCCTCAAGCTATCGGACAATGCCGAGTATGTCGAGATACTCAAACGGCTGCGGCAATGCGGCTGCAGGATTGCCATCGACGATTTCGGGAGCGGCTACTCGTCGCTGAGCTATCTCAAGCGCATGCCCATCGACATCATCAAGATCGACAAGTCCTTCGTGCGGGACATCACCAGCGACGCCGCCGACGCCGCGATGGTGCGCGCCATCCTGCAGATGGCGGAAGCGTTTGGCATGGATACAGTCGCCGAGGGGGTGGAAACCTCCGAGCAACTGGATTTCTTGCAGACGCACGGCTGCAGCTACGCGCAGGGACATTTCTTCAGCAAGGCGATGCCATACGCCGAATTTTCGACCTACGCCCGCGAGGTGTCGCAAAACGGCGTGGGCGACAGCTAGGCTGCTGCTTCGACCATCAGCCGCTTCATCTCCGCCACCGCCTCTTTCCAGCCGGCGAACAGCGCCTGCGCGACAATGGCGTGGCCGATGTTGAGCTCGTGAATGCCCGGCAGCGCGGCGATCGGCTGCACGTTGTGATAGGTGAGGCCGTGTCCGGCATTGACGGTCAGGCCGAGGCTGCGGCCGTAGGCGACGGCGGTGCGGATGCGCTCGTATTCGACGGTGCGCGCCGCATCGGTTTCTGCGTCGGCGTAGGCGCCGGTGTGGATTTCAACCACCGGCGCGCCGGTCGCGAGCGCGGCGTCGAGCTGCGCGAAGTCGGGGTCGATGAAGAGCGAGACACGGATGCCGGCCCCGGCGAGGCGCTTGCAGGCGTCGGCGATTTTCGGCGCCTGGCCTTTGACGTCGAGTCCCCCTTCGGTGGTGAGCTCCTCGCGC
>JAKACL010000203.1 GCA_021821425.1 Pseudomonadota bacterium | reverse complement strand
CGCTGACCCGCAGCCTGAACCTGATGCAATGGTCGGCACGGGCGGCGCTGGTTGCCGCGCCGGCCGGTCTGGGCCTGCTGATGACGATCGAATCGCCGCTCGAGCTCTACCGCTACCTGGCGATATTGCCGCTCGTCGCGGCGCTGCTGATCGCACGACTGCCGCCCGCGCACCTGCACGAATCAAGCGCCAAACCGGCAACCCACGCCCAGGGCGGCACGCTGGAAGCGAGCGCACGCCAGGTCTACGCCGCGCAGTTCGCGTTCGTATTCGCCACCGTGCTGACATTTCCGTATTTCGTTCCCTTCACCCAGACGGGCTCCAACCCGGCACCGCTGGCCATGGCCGGACTGTTGTTCGGCATCCCGCATCTGGTCTACCTGCTGTGCGCGGTGCCCCTCAGCCGCTCTCTCGGACAGGGCCGCCTGCTCGCCACGTTGTCGCTGTCATTCCTGTTGCTTGCGGGCGCGCTGGCCGCTCAGGCGCTGTTCACGACGCTGCCCGGACTGACTGCCGGGCGCATCGCGATGGGCCTGGGCATGACGCTCGGCTTCATCAGTCTGCACGCGCTGATCGCGTCGATCGCAACGCGCGAGAACGCGGGCCGCACCTTCGGCTGGTTCGAGAGCAACGCCAAGTGGGGCGCTGTCGGCGCCGGCCTGATCGCCGGCACGGCGGTTCAGGCGTTCGATCTGCGGGCACCGTTTTTTATCGGCGCATTGACCCTGCTCGCCTCCGGCGCTTACCTCGGCGGCGTGGCATTTCATCGTTTACACCTGCGAAATTCTTGACCTCAGGGGAAAGCATGCATTCACCCAATCTGGCGGGCGCGATCGATCCCGCGTCCCTGGCACGGCAGGAAGCCGGCCGGCGTTCAATGGAAACGCTGCTCAACTGTTATTGCCGCGAGGTCGCGGGACCCGAGGGACAGTTAAGCGTAGGCCCCTTGTTCGGGCAGAGCGACAGCCCGGCATCGGTGCACCTGGCCCTTCGCAGCACAGGCGGCAGCGCCCTGCACCTGCGCCTGCCACTGACCGGCGAACGCGTGCTGACCGTGGTCTACCGTGCATGCGTCACCAGCAATTACCGCTACCTGTCGCCCATGTATTGCAAGGCGCCGGGAAAACCCTGGGCCCTGCTCGACTGGCAGGCGCTGGCCGGGCTGTTGCTGCGTGAACTGTCGCTCAAGTACGGCTTGCCGGCGAACGACGAATTGATGCAACAGATCGAGGACAGCGTGGCGGTCACGTCAGCCATACTGGGAGCGGCATGCCCCGGACCGTTCTCGGAGTCGCCCCTGGAGGCCTTTGTCGAGTCCGAACAGTCGCTCGTGTTCGGCCATCCGTTCCACCCTGCGCCGAAAAGCCGCCAGGGTCTTTCTCACGCGGACATGCAGCGCTATTCGCCGGAGCTGGGTACGCGCTTTGCGCTGCATTATTTCGCCGTGCGCCGCGAATACCTGCTGCAGCAATCGGTGCTCGACGAGCCGTGCGACCGGATCGTCGCCGAGCAGGCGCCGCCGGAGATCGCCGCGGACGATGACGTCTTTCTCATTCCCGCCCATCCCTGGCAGGCGCACCATCTGCTCGGCTATCCGGCCGTCGCGGGGGCGATCCGCAGCGGGCGCATCGTCGATCTCGGACCGCAAGGCGCGCACTTTTACCCGACCTCATCGATCCGCACGCTGTTCCAGCCCGGCAATCCCTATTTCTACAAGTGTTCGCTCAACGTCCGCATCACCAACTGCGTGCGCAAGAACGCGATTTACGAGCTCGAAGGCGCGCTGCAGGTCACCCGTATCATGCGCACCCTCGCGCCCCAGTTGCGGCATCATTTCCCCGGCGTCGCGGTCATGGAGGAACCCGCCTTCATCTCGGTCAACATGAAAACGGGCGACGCCTCATCCGACAAGGTGATCACCGAAGGTTTCGGCCTGATCCTGCGGCGCGGCTTCGACAATGTGCTGCATCCGGGCGTGACGCCGCTGCTGGCCGGGGCGCTGTTCGGCAACCACGTTTACGGCGAAGCGCGCGTGGGCGAGTTGCTGGACGACATGCAGCGGCGAGGCGGGGCGCCGTTCGAAGAGACCGCCGAAGCGTGGTTTTCGCGTTACGTCGCCGAGCTCATGTACCCGGTGCTGTACTGCTATTTCGCGCACGGCGTCATTTTCGAGCCGCACTTGCAGAACGTCGTGATCGGCGTGGCGGCGGGCGAAGTACGACAGGTCTTCCTGCGCGATTTCGAAGGCGTGAAGCTGGTGCAGGAGCGTTTCGGCGCCAGGCAACTGGACACCATCAGTCCGCGCGCCCGCGAGGCGCTCTGGTACAGCGCCGAGCAGGGCTGGAAACGCATCGCCTACTGCTTGTTCGTCAACAATTACTGCGAGGCGATCAACCAGATTGGTGCCGGCAGGCCGGCTCTGCAAAACCGGCTGTGGGCGGTGGTGCGCCATCATCTGCATACCTACCAGAGCCAGTACGGAGACGCTGCCTCGGCATGCTGTATCAACGCCCTGCTCAACGGCGAGCCGTTTCCCGGCAAAGCCAATTTGATCAATCGTTTCTTCAGGCGGCCGGATCGCGCATCCGGTTATCTGCCGGTCAACAACCCGCTGGGGACGCTGGGGGAGAATCCGGGATGGAATTGAGGCTGGCCGAAGTGTTCGACAGTCTCCGCGCGGCCGAGGCGCGGAACGAAGCGCCCCTGTGCGCGTATGTCTACGATCTTGCCGCGCTGCGGCGGCACGCCGCGAACCTGGCCGGCAGCCTGCCGGCTGGCTGCGAACTTTTTTATGCGATCAAGGCCAATCCCGACCTGCCGATTCTGCAGACGCTGGCACCGTTCGTTGCCGGATTCGAGGTCTCGTCGGGCGGCGAACTCGCCTGGGTGCGCGAACATTTCGCCGAGCTGCCGGTAATTTTCAGCGGACCCGGCAAGCTCGACCATGAACTCCGTGACGCGATCGAACACAACGTCGATTGCCTGCATGCGGAAAGCCTGCACGAGTTGCAACGGCTGGCGGACATCGCCGCGCACGCCGGTCGAACGGTGCCGGTGGCCCTGCGCATCAACCTGACGCTCGACGGACTCGCCGAGACAAGCCTGATGATGGGCGGCAAGCCGACGCCGTTCGGCATGCCGTCGCAGCAATTGCCGGTATGTCTGGACTGGCTGCGCGCCCGCCCCGAAATCCGGCTGCGCGGTTTTCACTTCCACCTGCTCTCGCACCAGCTCGACGCGACTGCCCATCTGCAGCTCGTCGCGGCCTATCTCGGGCAGACGCGCCGCTGGTGCGATGACCATGGCCTGGACATCGATCACATCAATGTCGGCGGCGGCATCGGCGTCAACTACCGCCAGCCGGATCGACAATTCGACTGGCCGGCATTCAGCGCCGGGCTGGCCTCGCTGCTCGCCGCGCGTGGCATGCCGGGTATCCGGGTGCGCTTCGAACTCGGCCGCTACGTCACCGCGGCCTGCGGTTACTACGCGATGCAGGTGATCGACATCAAGCGCAGCCACGGCAAGACCTTCGTGGTCGGCCGCGGCGGCTCGCACCATTTCCGCACGCCCTATGCGCAAGGCCACAGCCATCCCTTTCACGTGCTGCCAGTCGACGCCTGGCCGTACCCGTTCGCGCGCCCGCACGCCTCGCATCAGCGCGTCAGCGTCGTCGGCCAGCTCTGCACGCCAAAAGACGTGCTGGCATTCGACGCCACGGTCGAATCTGTGCGCTGCAACGACGTGCTCGTCTTTCCCTACGCCGGTGCCTACGCCTGGCACATTTCGCATCACGATTTTTTGCGCCACCCGCCTCCCGCGCAGTGGTATCTCCCCGTGGAATAAGACCGCATGCTGCAGATCAATCAATTGAAACGCGCGCTGGCCGACGGAAAAACCGTATTCGGCCTGCTCAATTCGATCCCCTCGCCGCTACTGGTCGAAATGATTGGCTACGCCGGCTTCGATTTCGTCATCCTCGACATGGAGCACGTCTGCCTCAATCCCGAGACGCTCGAAAACATGGTCCGGGCCGCCGAATGCGCCGGCATCACGCCACTGGTGCGGGTGCCGAATGCGGCGCCCGACGCCATTTTGCGCGCGCTGGACTGCGGTGCGCAGGGCATTGTCGTGCCGCACGTGCGCACCGCGGCGGAGGCCGTGCAGGCCGTCGCGGCGAGCCGCTATGCCCCGCTCGGTACGCGCGGCATCAGCGGCGGCCGCACCACGGGGTTCGGCACCCTCGACCTGCCGACCTATTTCGCCCGCGCCAATTCGCAAATCATGGTGGCGGCGATGATCGAAGACCGGCAAGGCGTCGACAATCTGGATGCCATTCTGTCCGTTGCGGGCATCGACATGGTGCTCGAAGGCGCCATCGATCTGTCGCAATCCTACGGTGTGCCTGGGCAGGCGCAGCACCCGATGGTGCAGGACGCGATCGAAACCATTGCGGCGAACTGCCGGCGCCACGGCATTCCGTTTTGCGCCATTCCGCGTGTCCCCGCCCAGGCAGACGCGTGGAAAGCGCGCGGCGTGCAGGCATATTTGCTGGGCGACGACCGCGGCGTGAGCTTCCGGGCGATCAAGGCCCATCTGGCGACGTTCAGTCCATGACAACACAGGCAACGCACGGAGCAAGCCCCCCGCCGCGGATCATGCCCGGGGCGGCACGCCGATTCGTATTCAAGCTCCATCTATACACCGGACTGCTTGCCGGACTGCTGCTGGTGCTGAGCGGTCTTACCGGCAGTGCGCTGGTGTTTCGGGAAGAGCTCGAAGCGCTTGCGCATCCGGAACGGCTTGTCGTCGCGCCCCAGGGCGAGCGCGTCGCGCTGGACAGGGTGCTGCAGACGGTGCGCCGCGCCTATCCCGGCGACCGGCCGTTTGCCATCCGCATGCCGCGTACGCCGCAAGAGACCTATCTGATCAAGCTGAACAGCGCCCACGACCGTTTCGTCTATGTCGATCCTTACAACGGACGCCTGCTCGGCGCGCACCGGCAGAAGCAATCCGTGCTGGGGTGGATCGCCCTGCTGCACACCGAACTGCTGGCCGGCGAGACCGGCAAAACGGTACTCGGGATCGGTGGCTTGCTGCTGCTCGGCCTGTGCGTGACGGGACTCGTTCTTTGGTGGCCGCGAAACGGAAAAATTTCGCAGGGATTCACGGTCCGCTGGTCTGCACGCAGGAAACGGCTGAATTTCGATCTGCATCGCGTATCGGGTTT
>JAKACL010000202.1 GCA_021821425.1 Pseudomonadota bacterium | reverse complement strand
GCGCAACCTGTCTGTGCCCGGCCCGGGCACGCTCGATGCCCTCAACGCGCAGGCGGCCGCGCGCGGCACGACGCAGGCGCGCGGCTTGCCGCTGCGCTTTTTCGTCCCCGACGGCCGGCTGTCGGCGCGCGATTACGAAACCCACATCCTGCACACCGGCCAGGTGCCCACGCGTGACGACACCTGGCACGACGTGCTGAACGCGCTGGTGTGGCTACGCTTTCCGCGCTTCAAGTCGGCATTGAACGCAGCCCACGGCGAGGCGCTGCGGCTGGAAACCGACACCCGGCGCGGTCGCCGGCGCGATGCGTTGACCGTGCTGGACGAATCGGGGGTGTGGGTGACCAGCCGCGAGCCTGCGCTGATCTCCTTGCTGGCCGAGCACGCATGGCAGGCCTTGTTCTGGGATCGACGACATCACGTCGAGACAGCGATGCACTGCGTGGTGGTCGGCCATGCGCTGCTGGAAAAGGCGCTGGCGCCCTATCCGTCGATGACGGGCAAGTGCCTAACATGGGTCTCTGCTGCGCTTGAGCCCGACCTTGCCGAGCTTGATGCCCTCAGCGCACTGGCGGCGATCGATGCGCCGCGCCAGTTGCCGCCGTTGCCTGTGCAGGGCGTGCCGGGCTGGGATCCGGCCAACACACGCGCATCGTATTACGCCAATCGGGAAATTTTCCGTCCGCCGCGCATTATGAGCGCCCGCACATCAGCCTGAACGCCGGCTCGTCGCGCGGCAGGGCGTGCCATGCCGCCTGCTGCGGGCGCACGGCCTGATGCTCGATCAATGCATCGTCGTCGGAAAATACCGCGCGCGACAGCGTGGTCATGCGCCCCTGCGCGCAATCGAACACCCGCCGGGACAGGATTGCGCGCACCGGCCGCCGGCTGCCGGGATGAAGCTGCACATCGCGCATCCGGCGCTGCTCGCGAAAATCGGCACGGCTCGCGTTGCGCTGCAAACTGGCCAGCTCGATCGATACCACCTCACTCGGGCTGTCGCTCACCACCCGCCATGAATCCGCGCACGCCGGCGACACCAGCAGACCGGTCAGCAGGTATGTCAGCACGATGGGCAGGCCCTGAATCAACTCGCCGTTGCCGGGAGTTCGCCTCCGGCCACCCAGGCCTGCGCCAGCTCCAGATCATCGAACAGGCGGATGTCCGCCGACATGAACAGACGGTTCACCCACATGCTCCACGCCACCCACTGATCGCCGGTGAGGATCGCGATGCGGCCGAAATCGTTCTTGTGCTCGCGCGAGAATTTCAGTTCCTCCCACGCCACGTCGACGCTGTAGGACAGCATGTCGCGCAGGTCGAACAGCAGGTTGACGGTGCCCTGGAACTGGATGCCGTAGCACACCGCCTGCTCGAACTCGCGGTAATCGTCCAGCGTGAACTGGCCCATCACGGTGACGGCGATCTGATTGTTCTCGACGTTCAGGTTGATCATGCTGCGCTCCTCTGGAATGTATTCACACTATAGCGAATCGGGACGCAGCGGCGTCGACGCGCGCACCGCCCAGATGCCGGCCGCCGCCACCACCGCCATGCCGATCCAGGCCAGAAGCGGCAAGCGCTCGCCAAACAGCAGCACCCCATAGAGGGCGGAAAATCCCACCGTGGTGTAGGCCAGCGAGCCCACCGTGAGCGTGCGACCGCGATGATAGGCGCGCGTCAATGCAAGCTGTGCCAGCGTCGCGGTGATGCCGATGCCGATCAGCCACGGCCAGTCTGCAGCCCGCGGCAGATGGAAACCCGCCACCGCCATCCAGGCGCCGCCGCCCACGGTCGAGAGCAAGGTGAAATAAAACACCACCCGCCACTCGGGCTCGCCCAGTTTGCCCAGCTGCTTGACGTTGACGTAAGCCACCGCCGCCAGCATGCCCGACACCAGCCCGGCCAGCGCCGGCAGCCAGGCCTGGCCCTGCACCTGAGGCCGCAGCAGCAGCCCGATGCCGACGAAACCCAGCAGCACCGCGCCGACCAGACCGCGCCCGTGGCGCTCGCGTAACCACCAGGCCGACAACGCGGCCAGGAACAAAGGCGCGGTGTAGTTGAGGGTGACCGCGGTGGCGAGCGGCAGGCGTGCCAGCGCATAGAAAAACAGCACCAGGGCCGTGAAGCCGGCCAGCCCGCGCCAGAGGTGGGCCTGGCGGTGAACGGTGACGAGCGGCGCCAGCAGCCGTCGCTGGTGAAGCGCGATGACACCCCAGATCGCGATGAGACCGAACACGGAGCGGTAGAACACCAGCTCGGCCGGAGAAAAAGTGGCGGACGCGTGCTTCACCAGCACGCTCATCAGCGCGAACAGCGCGGCCGCCACCAGCATCCAGCTCGACTTCATCGCAGGCGGACGAAAAAAACGGGCGGTATGCGCCGCCCGTTTTGAATATGTAGCAGGCTCATTTCAGATGCGGCTCGATTTCGCGCCGCAGGAACGCGTGAAAATGCATCATGCCATCCTCCAGCGGCGACTGGTACGGGCCGGTCTCCGAAATGCCCTGCCGGTACAGCGCACGCCGCCCCTTGTGCATGCGCTCGCAGATGTCCTCGTCTTCCAGCGCAGTCTCGTGATACGCCGCCTGCTCCGCCTCGATGAAGGCGCGTTCGAACAGCACGATGTCCTCAGGATAATAAAACTCGACGATGTTGCTGCACGACTCGACGCCGGTCGGCACGATCGACGACACCACCAGCACGTGCGGATACCACTCGACCATCAGGCCGGGGTAGTAGGTCAGCCAGATCGACCCGTGCGCAGGCGCCCTGCCCTGCTGATACGCCAGCACCTGCTCGTGCCATTTCTGGTAGACCGGCGACCCCGCCTTGGCCAGCCCGCGGTTCACTCCCACCGTCTGCACCGACCACCAGTCGCCATATTCCCACGTGAGATCGTCGCAGGTGACGAAGTGACCGAGGCCGGGATGATACGGAGCGACGTGGTAGTCCTCCAGATACACCTCGATGAAGGTTTTCCAGTTGCAGGCGTACTGCGTCACCTGCACGCGGTCGAGCATGAAGCCGGAAAAATCCAGTTCGCGCGCCGCCTGCATGCCGGCCAGATCGGCCTTGACGTCGCGGTCGCCGGCGAACAGCAGGCCCTGCCAGTTCTGCAGGCCGCTGCGATTGAGATTCAGGCAGGGGTTGCCGGGAAACTCCGGCGCGCCCATCAACTTGCCCTGGCTGTCGTAGGTCCAGCGGTGGATCGGGCAGACGATGTGGTTGGACGGCAGCTTGCCGCGCCCGGCGAGCATCAGCGCCTGGCGATGACGGCATACGTTGGACAGCAGCTCGATGCCCGAGCCGCTGTTGACCAGCATTTTGCCGCCGTCGAATTTTTCCAGCGCGTGATAATCGCCCGCCTCGGGCACCATCAGCTGATGGCCCGCATAGCCGGGGCCGTGCTTGAATAGATGCTTGAGTTCCAGCGCGTGGATGGCGGGATCGAAATACCAGGAAACCGGCAACTGAGGCGAAGTTAGCGACAAGGCGCTGGATTCGGCGAGATCGCTCATGGCGCACCCTACTCAAAACCAAGCCCCCTTCCGGTCTGCACCGGAAGCGGCAGGCGTGATCGCAAAACGACCACCATTAAAAACGCATCGGGGCTCGCGCCCCGATGACCACCGATTGATTACGGTTGCAGCCCCTGCAAAAGCACAGGGTAAGGGCAAAATTCTAGCACAGCCGTTTCAGCCGGGGAGGCGCTCCAGCGTTGAATTTGTTAAAGTAGCGGTCTTTGCCCGCCGGGTCCGATTGAATGGCCAAATCCCGCGCCACCCCCCCCAAGGATTACGAGTCCGCACTGGCCGAGCTGGAAGCCATCGTGGCCGAAATGGAATCCGGCCAGTTACCGCTGGAAGCCTCGCTCACGGCTTATAAGCGCGGCGCCGAGTTGCTGCAGTATTGCCGCCAGCAACTGGCCGCAGCGGAGCAGCAGGTGCAGATTCTTGAAAACGGCAGCCTGCAGCCCTTCCGGACCGGCGGCGCCGATGAGTGAGTTTGCCGCCTGGATGCAAGGCTGTCAGGCACGCATGGAAAGCGTGCTGTCCGAGTGGCTCCCGCCTGCCAGCATCGCGCCCCAGCGCCTGCACGAGGCGATGCGCTACGCCGTGATCGGGGGGGGCAAGCGGGTGCGTCCGCTGCTGGCATTCGCTGCCGGCGAGGTCGCGGGCGCCGACGTCGAGCGCGTGCAGCATGCCGCCGCCGCGGTGGAACTGATCCACGCCTACTCGCTGGTGCACGACGACATGCCGGCGATGGACGACGATGCCTTGCGGCGCGGCAAGCCGACGGTGCACGTCGAGTTCGACGAAGCGACGGCGCTGCTGGTGGGCGATGCGCTGCAGAGCCTGGCGTTCGACATCCTCGCGGCGCAGCCGCTGGCTCCTGACGCCGCCACGCAGCTGAACATGGTGCTGCTGCTGGCGCAGGCGGCCGGCTCGCGCGGCATGGCCGGCGGCCAGGCGATCGATCTGGCCAGCGTCGGCAAGCCGCTCGATCTGACCGAACTCGAATTCATGCACATCCACAAGACCGGCGCGCTGATCCGCGCCTCGGTGCTGCTGGGCGCACAGTGCGGCACGCCGAGCGAGGCCACCCTCGCCGCGCTCGACCATTACGCCAAGTGCATCGGCCTGGCCTTCCAGGTGGTCGACGACGTGCTCGACGCCGAGGCGCCCACCGCCACGCTCGGCAAGACCGCCGGCAAGGATGCCGCCAACAACAAGCCGACCTACGTCAGCCTGCTCGGCGCGGTACGCGCGCGCGAACTGGCGCAGGAACTGCGCGCCGACGCCCACGCCGCGCTGGCCGATCTGGGCGCCCCCGCCGCGCGGCTGCGCCAGCTGGCCGACTTCGTGGTCGAGCGAACTTTCTGACAATGACCACACCCCTGCTCGAGATCCTCAATACGCCGGCTGACCTGCGCGCCTTGGCGTTGGCCGATCTGCCCAGGCTCGCGGCGGAACTGCGCGAATTTCTGGTCGACTCGGTCGCGCACACCGGCGGCCACCTTGCCTCCAACCTCGGCACAGTGGAACTGACCATTGCCCTGCACTATGTATTCGACACGCCGTCGGATCGCATCGTGTGGGACGTCGGCCACCAGACCTATCCGCACAAGATCCTCACCGGTCGCCGCGAATCGATGGCAGGTCTGCGCCAGGCAGGCGGCATCGCCGGTTTTCCGCGCCGCCTGGAAAGCGAGTACGACGCCTTTGGCACCGGT
>JAKACL010000201.1 GCA_021821425.1 Pseudomonadota bacterium | reverse complement strand
GCGGTGGCGAAGGACGCCAAACCCACCGACATCATCCAGCCCGGCCACATCTTCCCGCTGCGCGCGCAGCCCGGCGGCGTGCTGATGCGCGCCGGCCACACCGAAGCCGGCTGCGACCTCGCCCAGCTCGCCGGGCTCGAACCGGCGTCCGTCATTTGCGAAATCCTCAAGGACGACGGCACCATGGCGCGCCTGCCCGACCTGATCCCGTTCGCGCAACAACATGGCCTCAAGATCGGCGCCATTGCCGACCTCATCCACTACCGCAACCAGACCGAGAGTCTGGTCGAGCGCGTGGCTGACCGGCTGATCCAGACCGTGTATGGCGCCTTCCGCCTGCTGGCCTATCGCGACAACAACGGCGAAACCCACCTCGCGCTGGTAAAAGGCACGATCCACGCCGACCAGGAAACCCTGGTGCGCGTGCACGAGCCCCTCTCCGTCATGGACTTCCTCGACGTCACCGGCGGCGGGCACTCCTGGCCCATCATGGGTGCGATGGAACGCATCGCCGAATCGCAATCGGGTGTCATCGTGCTGCTGCACCGCCCGGAAACGGCCGACGCGCTGCTCAAGCGGGTGAGCCCGCCTGCGCAGGCGGCCACGGCAAAGAAAGTCGATTTGCGCGACTATGGCATCGGCGCGCAGATCCTGAAGGACATTGGCGTGGGCAAGATGCGGCTGCTCTCCAGCCCGCTGAAAATGCCGGCGATGGACGGCTTCGGCCTCGAAGTCACGGGTTATGTGGAACACACTTGATAGGCTGAAAGGAAAAAACATGGGAACCAACACCTCCTTCTCCGAACTCGATCCGGCCTACCAGGGCAAGGGACTGAAAATCGGCATCACCATGAGCCGCTTCAACAGGGATATCTGCGAGGGGCTGCTGTCCGCCTGCGAACAGGAGCTGGTCCGGCTGGGCGTGGCCAAGGACGACATCCTGCTGGTCACCGTGCCGGGCGCGCTCGAGCACCCCCTTGCGCTGCAAAAGCTGGCGCAAAGCGGCAAGTTCGACGCCCTCATCGCCATCGGCTCCATCGTGCGCGGCGAGACTTATCACTTCGAGGTCGTATCCAACGAGTCCGCGCGCGGCATCACCGACGTACAGCTTGCTACCGGCGTACCCGTCGCCAACGCCGTGCTCACCCTGGAAAACGATGATCAGGGCTATGCGCGCATGAGCGAGAAGGGCACCGACGCCGCACGCGTGGCGATTGAAATGGCCAACCTGATGAAACGCATATGAGCAAACCCGCCGCCAAAGGCGGCTCGCGCAGCCTGTCGCGCGAATTCGCCCTGCGCGCGCTCTATGCGCAATCGCTCTCCGGCCAGGATGAAGTGGACGTGGCTGCACACGTGCGCGAGGACCCGGATTTCGCCAAGGCCAACATGGCCTATTTCGAGGCGCTGTTCCATGGCGTGCTCACGGAAAGCGCCGACCTCGAGCTCAAGCTCGCGCCGCACCTTGACCGCCCCATCGCAGAACTCTCGCCCATCGAACGTGGCATCCTGCTGCTGGGCGCGCATGAGCTCGCGAACTGCCCCGACGTCCCCTACCGCGTCGCCATCAACGAAGCCGTGGAACTGGCGAAGAAATACGGCGGCACCGACGGCCACAAGTACGTCAATGGCGTGCTCGACAAGCTGGCCAAGCTGATGCGGCGTGACGAAACGGCTGCTTCCTGAACCCGCAAACAGTTCTTTAACCACGAAGCGCACGAAGGACACAAAGCCTATGTCTTTTTACTTTGTGGCCTTGGTGCGCTTCGTGGTTCAAAGTTTTCTGCACCATGCCGAGCGAATTTGACCTGATCGCGAAATACTTTACCCGCCCCACACCCGATGCGGTGCTGGGCGTGGGCGATGACTGTGCGCTGATCGCCCCTACGCCGGGCCTGGAGCTCGCCATTTCCACCGACATGCTGATCGCGGGACGCCATTTCATGCCCTCGGACGGACCCGGCACCATCGGCCACAAGGCCATGGCGGTGAATCTTTCCGACCTCGCCGCCATGGGCGCCAGGCCGCGCTTCGCGCTGCTGTCCATCGCGCTGCCAGAGGTCGACGAGAAATTCCTCCAGGGCTTTGCCGGCGGCTTCTTCGGGCTCGCGCAAAAATACGGCGTGAACGTCATCGGTGGCGACACCACGCGCGGCGGCCTGCTCACGCTGAATGTGACAGTGATCGGTGAGCTGCCGCCGGGCCAGGCACTGCGCCGTGATGGCGCCAGACCCGGCGACGACATCTGGGTATCGGGCACGCTGGGCGATGCCGCCGCCGCGCTGGCCCACCACCAGGGCAGGCTCAGGCTGGAAACCGCGCAGGCGGTGCAATGCTTTCCGCGCCTGTTCGTGCCCACGCCGCGCATCGAACTCGGGCTCGCCCTGCGCGGGCTGGCGCATGCCGCCATCGACGTATCCGACGGCTTCGCGGCAGACCTCGGCCACATCCTCGAACGCTCGAGCCAAGCTGAATCCGCATTGGGCGCCGAAGTCTGGTTCGACCAGTTGCCGCTGTCCGAGGCGCTCGCGCCGCTGGTCAACGCCCCGGCCGCACAGGACTGCATCCTCGCCGGCGGCGACGATTACGAACTGGTGTTCACTGCGCCTGCCGAGCGGCGCGATGAGATCGCCGGCATCTCCCACGAACTCAATCTGCGCCTGACCCGTGTCGGCCAGATCCAGACGCAGCCAGGGCTGCGTCTCTTCAACCGCGGCGAACCCATGCCGCTGGCGCGCGCGGGCTTCGACCACTTCCAATGAAACCGGATGCCCGTTTCCTGACCGCCCACCCCGCGCATTTCATCGCGCTGGGCTTCGGCTCCGGCCTCGCGCCCAAGGCCCCGGGCACTTTCGGCACCCTGGCCGCGCTGCCGCTTTATTGGCTGCTGCTGCAAGCCGGCCTCGGCCTGCCTGCCCTGCTTGCCCTCATCGCTGCCGCATTCGCGCTCGGTGTGTGGGCTTGTGCGTTCACGGGAAAAAATCTCGGCGACAGCGACCATGGCGGCATCGTGTGGGACGAAATCGTCGCGATGTGGCTGGTGCTGGCTTTTACGCCAGCGCACTGGCTTTGGTGGCTGATCGCCTTTGGCTTGTTCCGGTTTTTCGATATCCTGAAACCCTGGCCCATCCGCTTTTTCGATGTGCGTTTGAAAAACGGTTTCGGGGTCATGTTCGATGACTTGCTGGCAGCGCTTTACGCGCTGCTTCTGATCAAAGGCTGGCAATGGCTCGCGTGAGCGACGAGGAACTCCTGCAACTGGCCCACATCGTGGGACAGAAACTGCACGCCAAGGGCTGGATGCTGGCGACCGCAGAGTCCTGCACGGGCGGCTGGGTGGCCCAGGTCGTCACCGCCATTCCCGGCTCCTCGGCCTGGTTCGACCGCGGCTTCGTCACCTATTCCAACCGGTCCAAGCAGGACATGCTGGGCGTGAGTCCGACTACGCTGGACGCGCACGGCGCGGTGTCGGAAGAAACCGTGAAGGAAATGGCCGGCGGCGCGCTCACCCACAGCCAGGCCCACATCAGCGTGGCGCTGTCCGGCATCGCCGGCCCCGGCGGCGGCTCGCCGAAGAAACCCGTGGGCACGGTGTGCATCGGCTGGGCCATGGTCGATGGCGAACCACTCTCCACCACCTGCCGGCTCTCCGGCGACCGCGAGGAAGTGCGCTCACGTGCGGTGGCTGCTGCCCTGCGCGGGCTGATCGAACTTCTCGATTAACGCATTGATCGCGGCGAGGGCGCCGCTCCTGCAGATGTCGTAGGAGGCCCGCCCTCGGGCCGATTGGGTTGCTATTTGTCAGCGAAATGCCCACCCCGCGAAGGGCTCGATCTCGTCGCGGTTAAGCAGCATCAACTGGTAGGCCTGCGGGTTCAGCGAATGATCCGGGCTCGTGTCCACGCTCAGGCGCTGCAGCACGTAGCCGATGAGCGCGCGACGCACCGCCACTTCGATCACTTCGCCGCTCGCGCCGTAATCCAATAGCAGGCTCGCGCGTTTCTGCGCCTCCAGCCCCGCATGGGGCGCGAGTTTCAGTGTCACCGTTTCCATCCAGTCTTCGTCGTATTCGGCGCTCGATTCGGCCGGCTCGTCGAGGCATTCGGCTTCGAGGAAACGCGACAGCACGAAATCGCGGAAATCGTAGGTGTCGACACTGTAGGCGCGCACATGCCAGCGCAGGCCGGTATCCACCAGCGCATGCGGCTCGAGGATGCGCGCTTGCGCGCTGTCGCGGTCGGAAAGTGAGCGGTAGCTTACGCGCAGCTTGCGGAAACCATGGATGGCGCGCGTGATCTGCGCCAGCACTTCCCGGCCAGGCAAACGCGCCGGCAACGGCAGCGATGACGTGGGTAGGCCGTAGATCGCCTCCTTGCCATAAGGCCCGCCGGCAACGGCGAGATTGGCGGCAATGACAGGCAGAACGGCAGCAGGATTCAAATCGGCAAAAGCCGGGCTGAAGTCCGCGCTGGGCACGAAACCGAACACGCTCTGGGTGTAGATGAGATTGCCCGGCACGAGATCCGAGTAGAGCTTGAGGTCCTTGGTCGCGGCCGGGTCGGAAATGCCGAAGGCGCGGGCCACGTCGCTGCGCGATACGACCCCGGTGTAATAGGCCATGACTTCGATGTATTGCAGGCGCTGGCGGGTCGCCCACTTCACGTCCAGCAGCATTCTTTCCCTGGCAGCCATATCCCACACACCTTAAGTCATTGATTTGACGATTATAGATGGCTTTGTCGCAAACATGATACAAATTATCACATGGTCTTTTTTGCATACGTGATATTTTTTATTGACATTAATAAAAGTATCGCCTAAATTACCAACATGGCCGGTAAGGAACCGGCCACCCGACAACCTAATTGCAACAGGAGACAGACATGGCAAGCACCCAAGAAGACAAGATGAAAGCCCTCACCGCCGCGCTGGGGCAAATCGAGAAACAGTTCGGCAAGGGCTCGGTCATGCGCCTGGGCGACCACGCCGAAACCCAGGACCTGCAGGTCGTCTCCACCGGCAGCCTCGGCCTCGACATCGCGTTAGGGGTAGGCGGCCTGCCGCGCGGCCGCGTGGTCGAGATCTACGGCCCGGAATCCTCGGGCAAGACCACGCTCACCCTGCAGGTCATCGCCGAAATGCAGAAAATGGGCGGCACCGCCGCCTTCATCGACGCCGAGCACGCGCTCGACCCGGTCTACGCCAAGAAGCTGGGCGTGGACATCGACAACCTGCTGATTTCC
>JAKACL010000200.1 GCA_021821425.1 Pseudomonadota bacterium | reverse complement strand
GATTCTCAGGATGGCGCCGTTGATGCCGCTCAGCACTTCATGGATGCGGTTGAGCCGCTGGATTTGCAGGTTTTCCCGTTCCAGCGTTTCGCCCGTGCGGTTGAATGCGTCTGCAAGTTGCGCAATTTCGTCGCGGCCGCTGACGATGGCGCGCGCGCCCAGGTCGCCGTTGCCCAGGCGTTGCGCGGCCAGCGTCAGCAGGCGCGTGCGTTTCAACACCAGGATGTCGCTGCCGAACCAGGCAAACAGCAGAATGGCGGGAAAAACGATGCCGATGAATGCGAGGTGCGGCAGCAGGTGGGACTTGAGCGTGGCATAGAGTTCATGCGCCGGCGTGCCGATCATGATGTAGCCGTAACGGTCGCTGTCGCCATCCAGCCGGGCGATGGCGTAAATGCGCTCCACCCCGTCCACATCCAAGCCGGTCTTGATCCAGCTGTTCCCGCTGGCAAGGGTGAATCCCTCGGCGAAGCGGGCAGCCTTCTCAAGCTCGGTTCCCGCCCAGCGGCTTTGCGGGTCAGGCGTGCGTGAAAGGATGATCCCATGGCGGTCGACCACCAGCACGGCGGAATCCGGCGGCAGTTCGGACAGGGGGGTAAAGCGCGTCAATCCGTCGATGTTGAGGGCGGCATAGACGACGGCCTGCACTTTCTGCCGCTCGTCGAGGAGGGGTATCGCCGCCACCTGTACCGGCTTGTTCGTCAGCCGGCCGATCTGATAGTCGCCTATACTCAGGCGCTTGCTGCGCATGACCCCCTGGAAATAGCCGCGGTCGCCAAGATAGAAAGCCTTGTTCACGGGAACGCCGCTGCAGAGGGACCAGCCGTCCGGCCTGATGACGCCAAGATTGGTAAGGTGCGCGTCGCCTTGCAGCACTTCCTGCAGCAGCTTGTTGCAGGTACGCGGCTCAAGTTTACGCACTGCCGGCATGTCTGCCACGTAGCTGAGCAGTTGTCGGGTTTCGTCTATCAGCGAGTCGTGGTAGCTGACGGTAATGCGCGCCAGCTTCAGTGAGGTCTGCTCGGCGTCGTCCTTGAGGTGGTGGTACTGGTCGATGGTCGAATCGATGATCAGTATCAGTGCCGGCAGCATGGCAAGGAGCACGAGCAGCATCAGGCGCATGCGCAAGGTCATGGCCCATTTGTCCTCGTGATCCCTAACACCGGCGCCTGCACCGGTCTGGCGCTCAGGCATCGCCCCGCCTAATCATTATCCGGCCTTCTATTGTTTACATCTTGTTATGGTTTTTATAGATGCCTTTGCTCGGGCTCCGCAATATGCCAAAAGACATATATGGTGGCGAACTTGAGAAATCCGGTCATGCGCGCCTTGTCTGGGCCGCAGGATTTGGTATATTAGTGATCTCTAATAAATAACGCGGAAGCTGCCATGTCCCGGAAACACCAGTTCAGCGCCGAGGTTGTTGCTGCGCTCGACGAAAAACTGAACAACCACCCGCTGTATGCCTCGGTGCAGACGCTGGAGCAGTTGCGCCTGTTCATGGCGCACCATGTCTATCCGGTATGGGACTTCATGTCGCTGCTGAAATACCTGCAGTCGCGCCTGGCCCCGGCTGCCGTGCCGTGGAAGCCGCATGCCAGCGCCGCCACGCGCTTTTTCGTGAACCAGATCGTGCTCGGCGAAGAATCCGACGAAGGGCTGCCCGATGCGGAGGGCAATCCGACCTATGTCAGCCACTTCGAACTCTATTGCGATGCCATGCGCGAGATCGGCGCCGACCCGTCCGATGCCATGCGATTTGCCGAGCTGGCGGCCATGCGCGGTATTGACGGTGCCTTTGCCCTGGGCGTGGCGCCGCAGCCCTCGCGCGAGTTCATGCAGGCCACCTTCGGTTTCATCGCCACCGACAAGCCCCATGTCGTGGGGGCTGCCTTCGCGCTCGGCCGCGAGCACATCATTCCGGAAATGTTTCGTTCCCTGCTCGCGCGCATGAATATCAGCGAGATGCAGGCGCCTGCCTTCCACTACTACCTCAAGCGCCACATTCACCTCGATGAGGAACTGCATGCGCCGCTTGCGCTGCAGATGGTGAACGAACTGATCGGCGGCGACGCCAGGAAGCTGCGCGAGGCGGAAGAAGCCGCTTGTGCTGCAGTCGAGGCACGCATCCGGCTGTGGGACGGCGTGCTGGCCGCCATGAATCAGGCATCGGCCGGCAAGTACGATAACCAGCTGGCCGCGTAAATCCGGGGTCAGCAGCCCTTGGTGCGGCAGATACCCATCATTTCACGCACGCTGGCCAGTGCCGCAGCATAGTCGAAGGCGTCGATCTGCCTGGCCAGGGTGAGGGCGAGTTCGCCGAACGACTGTTCCAGGAAAGCGCGCTGCTCTTCGAACGCATCGTTGACCGCGGTGTCGTCGACCTCCAGCAGCGCCTCGATCTTCGCCAGCAGGGCATGCGTGGCGCCGGGGTCGCGGACGGCGGGAGTGAAATCGAAATCCTGCATTTCCTGCATGCCCGTCAGGGTATCTTCCAGCAGGTCGGTTTCGCGCCTCAGTTCGGACAGCAGCGGTTCGAGCATTTTGACGCCGTCCTCGCCCTTCCTGAAGGCGTCCTCCAGGCCGGCTGCTGCCTGGCGCAGGCGTGTTAGGCCGAGGTTTGCAGCCGCCCCTTTCAGACTGTGGACGATGAGGCGCGCCTCCTGGAATTGGCGTTCACCAGCCAGTGTTCTCAGGGTGTCGGCATCATTGCGGTGTCGCTCGGAAAAATCCTGCAGCATGCGGACAAAGTACTCGACATCGCCTCGCAAGGTCTGGATGGCGTGCTCGAGTTCCGGATTGTCCAGGCCTGCCAGCTGAATGCGCAGGCGGTTCATGGCCGCAGAGTCGGATTTGCGTGAACGCGCGGGCGTGCGCGCGGTTTCGGCGGCGGGCGCGCGCGGCGGCAGCCAGCGCAGCAGGGTACCGAACAGTTGGGCCGGCTCCACCGGCTTGGCGATGAAGTCGTTCATGCCGGCTTCCAGGCAATGCTTGCGATCCTCGGCAAAAGCATTGGCAGTCATGGCCAGGATCGGCAGCCGTCCAGCCTGCGGCAGGCGTCGGATCATGTGCGTGGCCTCAAGTCCGTCCATAATGGGCATCTGCACATCCATCAGCACCAGATCGAATTGTTCGCCGGCAGTGAGTTTCTGTACGGCCTCCAGGCCATTGCCGGCGATATCCACGGAGAGTTCCACGCTTTCGAGCATGCCTTTCGCCACTTCCTGGTTGGTGGGGTCGTCTTCCACCACCAGTACGCGTGCACCGCGGTAGTCGCGCAGCAGCCGCTCTTCGGCATGGGCCGAGGTGACCGGCAGCGTGTCATCTGTCTCGACGGCGGCTTGGCCGAGGCGTCTGAAGCGCGCGGTGAACCAGAAACGGCTGCCCACGCCCTCAGTGCTTTCCACGCCCGCCTCGCCGCCCATGAGTTCGGCCAGGTGACGCGTGATTGCCAGGCCCAGTCCGGTGCCGCCGAAGTGGCGTGTGGTCGAAGTGTCGGCCTGCTCGAAGGCGGTGAACAGACGCTTCTGCGCCTCGGCGGAAATGCCGATGCCGGTGTCTTCCACCTCGAACTGCACCAGCGCGCCGTCCTCGTCGCTGGACAGGAGGGCGGCACGCAGAACGACATGGCCTTTGTGCGTGAACTTGACGGCGTTGTTGGCGAGGTTGAGCAGTGCCTGGGTAATGCGCGTGGGGTCGCCGAGCAGGCCGGCCGGCGTGTGTTCGGCCTCGATGCGGATGTCGATGTTCTTGGCGCGCGCCTGCTCGCCCAGCATGGAAGCGATGTTGGCGAGGATGCTGGGCAGTGAAACCGGCACGGCCTCGAGCTTGAGTTGGCCCGCCTCGACCTTGGACAGGTCGAGGATGTCGTTGATCAGGTTGAGCAGATGGCGGCCAGAGTTCTCCACGCGCACGAGCTGCTCCTGCTGTTTCGGTGTCAGCGGACTGTTGCGCAGCAGATGGGTCATGCCCAGGATGGCGTTCATGGGCGTACGGATCTCGTGGCTCATGTTGGCGAGGAAGGCGGCCTTGGTGCGGCTGGCCGATTCGGCCTTGTCGAGCGCGATGGCGAGCTGCGCCGTGCGTTCCTGCACCAGTTTTTCCAGCTCGTGGCGATGGCGGTCGAGTTCCTGGCCGATGCGTTTCTTTTCTGTGATGTCCTCCTTGACCGCGACGTAATGAGTGATTTTTCCGTCCGGCTGGCGCATGGGCGCGATGAGCGCGAACTCGTAGTATTCGCTGCCATCCTTGCGCTTGTTGATGAACTCGCCTTTCCAGGGTTTTCCCTGCGTAAGCGCATCCCACAGTGCATCGTACGTGGTCTTGGGCGTCTTGTTGGAATGCAGGATGCGCGGATTCTGCCCGATCACTTCCTCGCGGCTGTAGCCGGTAGTGCGCAGGAAAGCCTCGTTGACATATTCGATCTCGGCATCGAGGTTGGTGATGACGACGTTCTCCGGGCTTTGCTCGATGGCAAGCGACAGCTTGCGCAGCTGTTCTTCGCTGGCCTTGCGTTCCGTGATATCGCTGTAGATGCCGAGCAGGCCGATGATGTTTCCTTTGTTGTCACGCAGCGGCACCTTGGAGGTATTGAGCCATAAAGTTGATCCGTCGGATGTCACCGTCGGCTCGTCGTAGCCTATCTTCGGCAAACCCGAGTCCATCACCTTGCGGTCGTCGGCACGGTACAGTTCGGCCTGCTCGTGCCAAGGCAATTGATAGTCGTCCTTGCCCGACAAATCTTCCGGACGGTCCATGCCGGCGTCGTGCGCGAAGGCGGAGTTACAGCCGAGATAGCGCGAATCCCTGTCTTTCCAGAAGACCCGGATGGGGATGTTTTCCAGAACGGAAGCGAGCAGGCTCTGGGAGGCGCGCAACGACTCTTCAGCCGCCTTGCGCTCGCTGATGTCCCGCACGACAGCCAGGATCCTTTTCTGGCTCCCAATCTCAGCCAGCCGCAGGCTGACTTCGGTCCAGAACAGGCTGCCATCGTGCTTGCGCGCCTGCCACTCGAAGGTCTGCGGCCCTTCGATACGTGCTTTTTCTATCAGTTTCCTTGCTTCAGCCAGGGTATAGGGCGGCGTCTGGGAACTGAATTTGGCGATTTTCAGCCGGAGCGCTTGCTCGCGCGTGTAACCGTACATCTCGCACATGCGATCGTTGACGTCGAGCACACGCCCGGTCTCCGCGTCGTGGATGAAAATGGCGTCGCTCACGCTGTTGAAGATCTGCCGGAAGCGGATTTCGCTTTCGCGCAGCGATTCCTCTGCCGCCTTGCGCTCGGTGATATCGGCACCGGAACTGAGCGCACCGACGATGGCGCC